>CAYZUN010000060.1:0-13789 GCA_964481625.1 uncultured Sulfurimonas sp. | reverse complement strand
TGTATATTCATTCATCTCTCCCTTATTTAAATTGACGTTTTTGCAGAAAAAAACCAATTTTTTTTCTGCACTGACCTTTAGGCTTTAGGAGCGATCATGTCTTCTGGTACTACAGATTTATCAAACTCTTCAGCAGTTAAAAGACCCAAATCAATAGCAGTCTCTTTCAATGTTGAATTGTTTGCATGTGCTGTTTTAGCTATTTTTGCTGCATTATCATAACCTACATAAGGATTTAATGCGGTGACTAACATCAATGAATTATGTAAAAAATGATCAATTTTATCTGCAACCGGTTCTAAACCAACTGCACAGTGATCATTAAACGATACAATTGAGTCTGCTAAAAGACGACAAGACTGCAGATAGTTATACGCAATCATCGGCTTATAAACATTAAGCTCAAAATTCCCTTGAGATGCACCCATAGAAATGGCAACATCATTACCAAAAACTTGACACGTAACCATTGTTACTGCTTCAGCTTGAGTAGGGTTAACTTTACCCGGCATAATAGATGAACCTGGCTCATTAGCAGGAATTTCAATCTCGCCAATTCCACAACGTGGACCACTTGCTAACCAACGTACATCATTTGCAATTTTCATCATGTCAGCAGCTAGTGCTTTTAATGCACCATGAGAATACACTAAAGCATCATGTGATGTTAAAGCGTGGAACTTGTTTGGTGCTGTAATAAAATCATGTCCCGTAAGTTCAGAAAGTTTTACAGCAACACGTTTACCTAGTTCTGGATGAGCATTAAGACCTGTTCCAACAGCAGTTCCTCCAAGGGCAAGTTCACGTACTGCTTCAAGAGAATCTTTTGCCATTTTTTCACATTTGTTAAGCATCTCTACCCAACCGCTAATCTCTTGACCTAGTGTAATTGGTGTAGCATCTTGAAGATGGGTACGACCAATTTTCACAACCGATTCAAATTTTGCCGACTTGGCTGCAAGTGTAGATTTCAACTTGGCAATAGCAGGAAGAACACAGGTTTCTATTGAAATAACAGCCGCTACATGTAAAGCGGTTGGATAAGTATCATTTGAAGATTGTGATTTATTGACATCATCATTAGGATGAATTAATTTCTCAACTCTAAAGTCACCGCCGAGAATCTCAGTAGCACGATTTGCAAGAACTTCATTATTGTTCATATTAGACTGTGTACCTGAACCTGTTTGCCATACAACTAGAGGGTAGTTACCATCAAGTTTTCCTGAAAGCATATCGTCAGCTGCTGCAGCAATAGCATCTGCTTTTGTAGCATCAAGTTTTCCAAGGTCTTTATTAACTAATGCCACTGCTTTTTTAAGGTAAGAAAATGCACGCGTAATCTCATAAGGCATTGTCTCTTCGCCAATAGCAAAATTTTGGATAGAACGTTGAGTCTGTGCAGCCCAGTAAGCATCTACCGGTACTTGCATTTCTCCCATGGTATCTTTTTCGATACGGTATCTCATTTACTTATCTCCTTCAAAAAAATTATTCTTATTAAGTGTATCAATAAGAGATTGAACTGATGCACATGATTTAGCAAACATTACTTTTTCTTTTTCATCAAGCGTTACTTCAATGATTTTTTCAGCACCACGGGCACCAAGCATTACCGGAACACCTGACACAATATTTTTAAAGCCGTACTCGCCATCTAAGTACACTGCACATGGGTGAATCTGTTTCGTATCTTTTAAGATTGCTTCTACCATAAGTGCCGTAGATTTTGCCGGTGCGTAATAAGCTGAGCCCGTTTTAAGATGCGCAACAATCTCTGCACCACCATGACGGGTACGATCTACAATCTCATCAATCTCATCTTGACTCAAAACATCTGAAAGGGGTACGCCGGCTACTGTTGAATAACGAGGTAGTGGTACCATATCATCGCCATGACCACCCATAACTGAAGCACGAATTTGACCGCCGCCATATCCAAGTTTCTCATGAATGAATGATGCCATACGTGAGCCATCTAAAATTCCTGCCATTCCAATAACACGACTTCTATCAAAACCACTCTCTTTAAGTGCCACATAAGTCATAGCATCGAGTGGGTTAGAAACCATAATAATAATAGCCTCAGGTGAATATTTAGCAATACCCTCAATAACTTCTTTAGTTATTTTAGCATTAATCATCAGCAGATCATCACGACTCATGCCTGGAAGACGCGGACTGCCTGCAGTAACAACAACAACGTCACAATTTGTTAATTCTGACATATCTTCTGCAACACTAACAACCGTATGTGAACGTACCGCAGCTGCTGCTTGTGACATATCTAAAGCTTTACCCTTAGCTACCTCAACTTTATTATCTCGTAAGATAATTTCATGAGCTGATCCCAACATTGCTAGTGAGTAAGCAACTGTAGCACCGACATTTCCGGCACCAACAATCCCAACTCTTTTTCCTCTATTCATAAGCGCTCCTTGATATTATATAATAGTAAACCCATCATCTGTATCAAAATATACTTAAACATATTGTATAAACACTCTACACTTAAGCATACTGTTCATAATAAAAAATGGAAAAGGTTTTCACCTTTTCTATAGTGCTCCAAAGCAGCATAAAAAAGGTGAAACAGAGAAAATCCTCTGTTTCAAACTAATTAAATAGCGTTGATAATAGCATTTAAAGTTGCAGATGGACGCATAGCAGCTTCAGCTTTTGCATCATCTGGATTAAAGTAACCACCGATATCTTGAGCTTTACCTTCTGCAGCAAGTAACTCGGCAATAATTGTATCTTCATTTTCCGTTAGTGCTTTTGCTACTGGAGCAAACTTAGCAGCTAGTTCTGCATTATCAGACTCAGCTAATGCTTTTGCCCAGTATTGTGCTAGAAAAAAGTGAGATGCTTTGTTGTCCGGCTCACCACATTTACGTGAAGGAGACTTGTTGTTATCTAAGTAGCCATCATTTGCAATATCCAATGCTTCTGTTAAAGCAGTAGTTTTTGCGTCATCGTTTTTCTGACCAATGAAACGTAGTGACTCAGCAAGTGCTAAGAACTCACCAAGAGAATCCCAACGAAGGTGACCCTCTTCTAAAAATTGGTCAACGTGTTTAGGAGCAGATCCACCGGCACCCGTTTCAAACAAACCACCACCGGCAATTAAAGGAACAATAGAAAGCATTTTAGCCGATGTTCCAAGCTCTAAAATTGGGTACATATCTGTCAAATGATCACGAAGAACGTTACCAGTAGCAGCGATAGTGTCTTTACCCGCGCGAACACGAGCATTAGAGTATTTAGTAGCAGAAGCGACATCCATTATTAAAATCTCCAAACCAGAAGTATCATGGTTTTTTAGGTACTCATTAACTTTTTTGATCATGTTGGCATCATGAGCACGGTTTTTATCTAACCAGAATACTACAGGGCTACCTGTAAGACGTCCACGCTCCACTGCGAGACGAACCCAATCTTGAATTGGAATATCTTTAACACGAGAAAGTCTCCAGATATCACCAGCTTCAACGTTGTGACTCATAAGAACATTACCATTCTCATCTTTAACTTCAACTACACCATCTTCAGCAATTTCGAAAGTCGTTGGGTGAGAACCATATTCTTCCGCTTTTTGTGCCATTAGACCAACATTGGCAACATTACCCATAGTTGTTACATCATATTGACCATTTGCAACACAATCATCAACCATAGCTTTATGAAATACTGCGTAAGAAGCATCTGGAATTACCGATACACACTCTTGTGGCTTACCATCTCTATTCCACATTTTACCACCGTCACGTACAACAACCGGCATAGAAGCATCAATAATGATGTCATTTGAAGCGTGTAAGTTTGTGATACCTTTATCTGAGTCAACCATAGCCATTGGAGGTTGAACATCATAAGTAGCCATAATGGCTGCTTCGATTTCAGCTTTTTTATCTGTCGGAAGTTTCTCTAGTTTTTTGTAAAGATCTCCAAGACCAAGGTTAGCATTGTAACCAATCTCTTTAAACTCGGTAGCATATTTTGCAAAGACATCTTTGAAGAATACTTTCACTGCGTGACCGAACATAATTGGGTCAGAAACTTTCATCATAGTTGCTTTAAGGTGAAGTGACCATAAAACACCGTTTGCTTTCGCATCATCTAAAGTTTTTTGATAAAACGCGTCAAGTGCTTTAGCTGACATGAATGTAGCATCTAACACTTCTTTGTCTTGAATATCAGTCAACTCTTTAAGACATTTACCGTTAAGCTCAATAGTAATTTTACCGGCACCGGCTTTAACGACTGATTGCTCATTTGAAAAGAAATCACCACCATCCATATGTGCAACGTAGGTTTTTGAAGGGCTTTCAAACGGTCTAAGTTTATGCGGATTTTTCTGAGCAAATTTCTTAACTGCAACAGCCGCACGACGGTCTGAGTTACCTTCACGTAAAACTGGGTTAACTGCCGAACCTAAACATGTAGAATATTTAGCTTGAATTGCTTCTTCAGCTGCATTTGCTGGATTTTCAGGATAATTTGGAATATCATAACCTTGACCTTGTAGCTCTACAATACAATCTTTAAGTTGTGGGATTGATGCTGAAATGTTTGGAAGCTTAATAACGTTTCCATTAGGTTGCTGAACAACTTTACCAAGTTCACTTAAGTTATCCGGAATCTTTTGTGCATCTGTTAAGTTCTCTGGGAAGGTAGAAAGAACACGACCTGCAAGTGAAATATCACTTGTCACAACTTCAACGCCTGCTGCTTGTGTAAACGCATTTACAATAGGAAGTAGCGAATAAGTCGCTAACGCTGGGGCTTCATCAATTACTGTCCAAATAATCTTTGACATTTTAGTACCTCTGTTTTGTTATTTTAATGGTGTAGTGTATCACTACATGGATAATACTTTCTATAACTTTTACTAAAGTGTGAGGAAGTTCTCATTATGTGTAAAATAGAAACACATTGGAGGTCAACAGAGGTTATTATGTTTCATTTGGTAGCACTTTTAATCTTTTTTAGGTGTGTAGAATAGTTACGACTATAGGAATGATGTCCTTTTTTAGTTCGTACAAAATAGAGATATGAGCTCTTGGCAGGAAAAATAGCCGCTTTAATTGCATCGAGTCCGACGTTACACACTGCATGTTCTGGAATTCCTTCATACATGTAAGTGTTATAACTACTCTCATCATTGCGAATTCGCGCAGCCGTCACTTTCTGATGCGAGTACTCACCGTAATTAAGAGTACCATCCATTTGAAGTTTCATACCAAGTTTCAAACGATTATGAATAACTGAACTAACTTTTGGCATATCTTCAACAGAAGCCGCCTCTTTTTGAATAACTGATGCTTTAATAATATATTGATGCCATTTCTTCTCATTATGGTTCCCAAAAATCTTTTCTGACCACTGCTTCATTCTTTTGTTAGATCGATTAATAAATAGAAGTATCGCCTCTTTTTCTGAAATTCCGATAGGCAGTTTATAGGTATCGGGAACATAAGCACCCTCTTTAACATTAGTAAGTTGTTCAGAATAGTAGATTAGCTTTGTACGGTTCAAGTCCATCTGCTGAGCCAAATCTTTTAAAAAGAAATGGGTTGTCTCGCCCGGTATGAGTGTAAAATCTTTCATAGCTGCTTTTGCAGTAACGAGTTTATAGAGAAAATCGCCATGAGTCAGCTTCTCTTGACCAATATAGATCCACCCTTGCTGCGGCATACCGATAAAACGTGCTACATAGCCGTCAATAGGGGTAATATCCATATCTTTTGCATCGAGATATGATATAATCTTTTTTATAGAACCCTGCGGTATATAGAGTACTTTTGCAGATGTCATAGTCAAGTTTAAGTAATAAAAGAGTGAAATGAATGCTAATAAAATAATTTCTATTATCCATATCACTCTTGTTGGGCTGATAATATTTTTGACGTTGTCGTTCATAATACTTTTTATTGTCCTTCAAAATGGCATTGTTATAGAAAAAATTCACTTCTCATCTATAAAAGCAGCAGAATTATACATAAAATGGAATGAAAAGTTATCAGTCAAATTAGGTGAACTTGAAATTTCAACCAATAGTTCTGACAAAGAGACAACATTTGATCTTGACACCATTGAAACCGTACTCAAAGATGCGAAACTTTTTTTAACTCTATTTGAAACAATCACCTTACCAAAAATACATGTAAATAATATTAACGGCTCATTCCGTTATGCTAGGGACGATAATGGCTACCTAAATGCAACATCACCCTCCTTTGAGCTCTCTAGTACACTTTATTTTCAAAACAACAAATTACATGTAAATTTACAACAATTTCGAAGCAAAGATTATAATACTACTATTGACGGAAATCTTACATTAGATATTGAGAGTAAAAATATTCACTCCAAGCTGCAATGCAAGATTGGCAGTGATGCTAGTTTACACATTGATGCCAATGCCACAACAGATGCTGTTTACTTTAATATTACATCTAAAAAGCCAATCAAAAATTTACTAAAAGCTGTTGATCACTTTGAACTTGATCCTACTATTAAATTTTGGGCAATTGAAAATATTAACGCTCCAAGTTATTCATTACAATATCTCAAAGGTATTTATCGATTTAAACATCCTGAAAAATTCATTACAGAACTTGATGCCAAAGCATATTTGCCCAAGATGGCGTACTCGTTTTCAAAAAAGCTTGCCCCCATTAAAACAGAACATACCAATCTTCATTTTAAAGATGGTGTACTGCACATCAGACCTTACAACGGAATGTTTAAACATCATAACCTTCCTAAAAGTTATTTAGACATTGATTTCTCAAAACCTCAGTTTCACCTCAATGCCTACATAATTACCAATACCATACTTGATGACGATATTTTAAAGATTCTTGATACTTACAAGATTCGTCTTCCCTTAAAACAGTCTAGTGGTACAACACAGACTAACTTAAAACTCGATATTAACTTACATACACTCGAAACTAAAGCAGATGGTACTTTTAAAGTTGACAAGGGTACCTTCCTTTTTAAAAATGAGATATTACATGTAAAAAATATGGCGTTACAACTTCGCAACAGTCATGTTGAGATTGATCAAGCAGTAATCTCTTACGCAGAGTACATTGATGCCGATGTACAAGGTTATATCGATCCTGTTAAAAATCGAGCCGATCTAAAAATCAGACCAAAACGTATTGGCATTAATAATCTTAAACTTGACACTTCCAAGTTACTACTTAATGCTAACTATAAACTAAGCCCTAAAAAGGAGACACTATCATTAGAACGGTCACAATGGATTTATGATGATAAAACAATCACCGTTGATGCTTTTGATGCACCTTTTAACTTCAATGATTTTTCCCTAAAGCTACCTCATATCGGTATTGCATTAAAAGACAATATTCATGCTAATATCTCGGGAACAGTCAATATTTCAAAACTCTATGCTAATATTAATGTCACTGTTAATCAGCTAAAGTACAATAATATCAAACTACTCGATGAAAATGTCACCCTCAATTTTAATTATGATAAAGAACTTTTAATTCAAACAGAGAAATTCAGTCACTTTCAATACAGTAATCAAAACATAAAAATTGCTCCACTGCAACTCAATTATCATAATCATCGATTACAAATTTTAAAGAGTAAGTTTTACATTAAGGATCTTGTTGATTTTCAATTACAAGGTGAGTACCTAACACAATCACAAAAGGGACTGTTTCAACTAGATTACATTCGTACCCACCCGCAAGATCTCTATGTCTCTAACGATGAGCTAAATATAACCTATAAAAAACTCGATGGCAATACCATATTTAACTGCCCTACTTTAGCTATTTCGGCACTCATATCATCAAAAGGATGGTGGGTAACACTACCGGAACTCTCCAAAACAGCACTACACTCTCCACTACTGCAAAATAATTTTATTACCGATGGGAATATGACAATTCATAGTACCAATAAAAATAAAGCAATTCAGTTTAATGGAACTATTAATTACCCTTATGCTCTTTTAGTTGAAGGAAATCACCTTCAAAATATTTATCAGTTTAACGGCAGCTTTGATGATAATGTTACACAACTGCATATTAATGAGAATATACATGTAAATATTGCCGATATCGTGACTATTAATACCGAGGATGTCGGATTTAATATTCCCGCCATTGTAGAGTTGTTAGAGAATACAGAAGAGTCGAAACCATCAGATAAGACCATCAATATTAGTGCTAAAAATAGCTTTTTGTATCTTTCACAGCACAGACGTGCCCTTATTGATTCAATGTATCTTTATAAAAACGGTAATACAGTATTTGCAACACTGACACATAAACAGGGTAAGGCTAGATTTGAGCTCAATGATGACAACACGTTTCATCTTTATGGTGATCATTTCAATGATCTTTTTATGAATAACCTATTAGCCTTAGCCGAGCATCAACATGGGTCACTCTATTTCTATATTTATGGTGATCCCAAATCGTTTCAAGGGATTTTGAAAGTCAAGAACACCATCTTAAAAGATTACAAAGTCATCAATAATATGTTGGCATTTGTCAATACGGTTCCAGCTCTTAGTACATTTTCACTGCCTCAATACAGCTCCAAAGGGCTCCATGTTAAAAAAGCATACGGTGGCTTTACCTACAAGAATAAAAACATCACTATTCATGATGCCAGTCTTGATTCAAAAGAACTGCGCATCCATGGTAATGGAGATCTCAACTTTGCAGCAAATACTATTAGTATGAAATTGAGTTTAAAGACAGATCTTGGCACTACACTTTCAAAACTCCCCATTGTAGGGTACTTACTATTTGGTGACGATGGTTCCGTATCGACCACCATCACGATTGATGGAAAACTCGATAATCCGACAGTATCTAATGCTATTGCAAAAGATATTGCCGTTGCTCCATTTAGACTCTTAAAACGAACACTCCTGCTACCTGTACATTTAATTAAACAGGTACAATAAGCTTACTCGTTTCGCAACACCTTTAAAATATCAACTTCAGAAGCTTTTTTTGCCGGATACCATGATGAGATTAACACAATAACAAAAGCACCTACAACAATTAAACTAAAATCTAACATGCTAAGTTCCAGCGGCAAGGTTGATGTTGGATAGACATCTTTTGGCAGTGAGACAATATCAAAACTGCTTAAAATCCATAGACCGCTCAAGCCTGTTACAATACCGGCAAAGATACCGCTCATACCAATCACAATGCCTAAGTTTAAAAAAAGTTTTTTAATCTCTTTTTGTGACGCACCAAGCGAGAGAAGCAGTGCAATTTCAGAGCGTCGATTCATGACAGTCATTAACAGTGATGAGATAATATTGATTGCGGCAATAAGAATAATGAGCATCAAAACAATAAACAGTGCTGTTTTTTCAAGCTCTAGTGCCGCAAAAAAGTTTGCATTATCTTCCCACCATCCTTTAATACCAACGGATTTTGGCAGTACCTGCTGAATTCTTTTAATATCTTTTTGTGGCGATACGGAAAATACATGTATTCCATCATATTGGTTTGATGGAATGCGCAACACTTTTTGTAAAGATTCAAGGGTGGTATAACTGTAGGCTTTATCGTAAGCTGAGAGTCCCGAATCAAAACTTCCTTTGACTCTAAAGCGTTTCATCTTAGGAGTTGCACCAAAGCCGCCGGGTTCCATTTGAGTAAAGATATAGGTGAGTTTATCGCCTACAAAAAGGTTATATTCTTGTAAAGTTGTCTTTCCGACAATCACTTCAAACTTTCCTAACTCTTTACCTTTAAGTGCTTCTGCAATAACACTGTTTACCTTCGCCTCATCTTTAAAGTTCACACCAAACAAATAGCCTCCCTCAAGTTGTGAGCCGCTACGTGCAATGACTGGTGATGAGACATAAGGGCTAAAAAAGAGTTCAGGAAATTCGCTCTCAAGATTGAGAAGCAGTTCATTATTTACTCCGCCAAAAAAACGGGGCATGATGGTAAGAGGATAGTTCATTACGGTAAGTTTCTTTTTAAATTCACTGTCAAAACCGTTCATGAGTGCCATAGCAATAATCAATACCATAACACCGAGTGCAATTCCCAAAAAAGCAAGCATCGCTGAAAGGAAGATAAATGGCTGATCCTTGTCAAATCGTAAAAAACGCTTGACAAGATAGGGAACTATTTTTTTATTCAAGAAGCAAAGACACCTTTTTTCGGTCCGCTTTTGCCACAACACTGTTTGTATTTTTTACCGCTTCCGCATGGACACGGGTCATTACGCGCAATTTTTTTCCCACTTGGAGCATCATCACTGCCACTGTTAAGTGACATCTGCATCTCTCGCTGTTTCTGCTCTTGCCCTAATTTTGCAGCAAATGCTTCTGCTTCTTCTTCTGCATTTTGCATCTTAAACTGAATAATCTGAAGCGTTTTAATGGTTTCATATTTAATCGTCTCAACCAACTCTGTAAAGAGGTTATAACTCTCTTTTTTATACTCAACGAGCGGATCTTTTTGGTTGTAAGCACGAAGACGAATACCTGTTTTCATTGTATCCATCGAATAAAGGTGCTCACGCCACGCAGTGTCTAGCGCTTTTAAATAAATTTCTTGCTCAATATTGGCAATTGTCTCAGCATCTAAAACACTCATTTTGTCATCATAACTCTGCTTAACCATAGCAATTAAATCAGAAGCAAGGTCTTCGTACTCTTTAGAGTTTAGCTCATTAATATCGAGGTCAAAATTCATCTCTTCTTTAATGACTAATGCTAGTTTTTCCACATTAAAATCTTCGTGATCTACACCCTCATAGATGTCGCACTCTGTTAATGTTTTGAAAAGATACTCTTCTCTAATATCATTAACTTTACTTCCAATATCAAATTCAGGGTCTAAAAGCTCATTTCTAAACTTATAGACAATTTTTCGCTGTTCATTGGCAACATCATCATATTCGACAATCTGCTTTCTACCTTCAAAGTGAAGGTTTTCAACTTTCTTTTGTGCTTTTTCAACTGCACGTGTCACCATTTTAGACTCAATATATTCACCATCTTCAACGCCTAAACGCTCCATGATACTTTTAATCTTGTCTGATCCAAAAATTCGTAACAGATTATCTTCTAAGCTTAAGAAAAATTGAGTACGACCCGGGTCACCCTGACGACCTGAACGTCCACGAAGCTGATTATCAATACGTCTATTTTCATGACGCTCTGTACCAAGAATACAAAGTCCGCCAAGTTCTTTGACTTCATCATTAACCTTAATGTCGACCCCGCGCCCCGCCATGTTCGTAGCAATGGTAACGGCACCTTTGGCACCGGCACTTTTAATAATTTCACCCTCTTGTTCATGGTTCTTAGCATTAAGTACCGTATGTGCAATTTTCTCTTTTTTAAGCAGATCGTGCAGCAGTTCTGATTTTTCAATTGACGCCGTACCAATAAGCATCGGCTGCCCAATGTTTTGAAGCTCTTTTATCTGAATAATAACTGCTTCAAACTTCTCAACTTCAGTCTTATAAATAAGATCATTCAGATCATTTCGAATAATCGGAACATTCGTTGGAATAGAGATAACATCAAGGGAATAGATTTGAGCGAATTCTGTTGCTTCCGTCTGCGCCGTACCGGTCATACCCGCTAGCTTGTCATACATACGAAAATAGTTCTGGAATGTAATATCTGCTAAAGTTTGTGTCTCTTCTTTAATTTCAACCTTCTCTTTAGCTTCAAGCGCTTGGTGAAGACCTTCTGAGAAACGACGACCCTCTGAAAGCCGTCCTGTAAATTCATCAACAATAACGACTTCACCGTCTTTGACAACATAATCAACATCAATCTCAAAGAGATAGTTTGATTTAAGTGCCTGATCAATATGGTGAGAGAGCGCTGAGTTTTCCAAAGAGTAGAGGTTGTCTACCTCAAAAAGTTCTTCAGCTTTTCCAATACCCTCTTCTGTCATAAGAACGACTTTGTCTTTCTCATCTACGGTAAAGTGCTCTTCTCTAACTAATGTTTTTGCGACCTGATCTGCTTTGAGGTAGTTGTCTAGTTTTCTATCGGTAGGTCCGGAGATAATAAGCGGTGTTCGAGCCTCATCAATTAAAATGGAATCCACTTCATCAACAATAACAAAGTTGTGACCGCGCTGCACCATGTGATCTTGAGAGTAACTCATGTTGTCACGTAAGAAATCAAAACCAAACTCGTTATTTGTTCCGTAAGTAACATCTGCTTCATACTGTTTTCTTTTTTCAATAGGGTCATGCATGTCTTCTAATACAATACCAACGCTATAACCTAGAAAGCTGTAAAGCACACCCATCTCTTGACCGTCACGTGAGGCAAGGTAATCATTTACCGTTACGAGGTGGACACCTTTGCCACTCATGGCATTTAAAACAATTGGTAAAGTAGCAACAAGCGTTTTACCCTCACCTGTTTTCATCTCAGCAATTCGACCTTCATGAAGAACCATTCCACCCACCAACTGTACATCGAAATGACGCATACTTAAAACACGCTTACTGACTTCTCTCGTAATTGCAAAAGAATCTACCAGTGCATCATCAAGGGTTTTCTCTTCATTAATAACTTGCTCTTTGAGTGCTTGAAATGCAGCCTTAAGCTCATCATCACTCATCGCTTCATAATTACTCTCTAAAGCATTAATTTGCTTGACTCTACTGTTATACTTTTTAAGCTCACGGTCGTTTTGCGTTCCAAATATTTTTCCGAACATCGTCTGCAACATGGTATTGTAGTCCTATTCTATCTCATTTTATAGATACATTAATTTTATTGCGATTGTACCACTTTAAAGATAACTCTTCGCTAAAGATAGCATTTTCATAGTAATACTATTTAATATTAAATTCATTTACCGTAATGATTTAATTTACATGTATAATTTTCACCATGAAAATAGCATTACTTAGCCTTACGCTCACCTCTGTACTTTTAGCACAAGATAGTTCACTGCACAGTTTTAGTGCCGACTTCAACCAGACCATTGTAGATGAACATAATAAAACCATCACCTATACAGGAAGCATGATAAGCAAACGCCCTAACTTAGCACTTTGGAAATATGAAAAACCTATTGAAAAAACACTCTATATTTATGAAAATGTAGTCACCATTGTTGAGCCTGACATGGAACAAGCCATTATTAAAAAAATAGATAAGAACATTGATATTTTTCAAATTATGCAAAATGCAGAAAAAATTGACAGTGACCATTTTGTAGCAGACTATAATGATCAGAAATTTCTACTCACTATGAAAAAAGAGCTGCTAACTTCCATTAGTTATAGCGATGAGCTAGATAACAAAGTTACCATTAACTTCTCTCAACAAGAAAATAACAAAGAGTTAAACAATACCATTTTTAGAGCAGTTATTCCTGAAGATTTTGACATCGTTAGATAGGTTTTGTATTCTAAGTAACCGTAATGCATCAACACTATCTTATCACGAATAATTTCTTTTTATTTCCATAATTCACACCTATCGCTTAAGGAACATTATGTCCTTTTAATGGGAAATTTTCTAAATAGCAGAACACTCTGTCCAAATAACGGCCATTTCCATGCAAAAAGGACATTTTATTTTTAAGGATAATAATCTGTAAAACGTCAAAAACATTAAAAATCTCAAAATCATTACAGTCTGTCATATTTTTAGCATATTTCCCTTATTAACAGAACATTTTGAGTGTTCCGTTAATTCTTAATATTTGGAGTGTTTATGCTAAAGTGTTCCTTGAATAAATAGTTGTACGTTCCCGCGGAGCGGAAACGTACA
>CAYZUN010000059.1:4344-13789 GCA_964481625.1 uncultured Sulfurimonas sp. | reverse complement strand
CAAATATTCTGGCATAAAAATGGTTCTGTTTCAATGAAATCCAGATAATGGCAGAAGCTTCCAGTGCCCAGAGCGCCCCTGTCACTTCATTACTAAAGGCATAAGGAATGGTAATGGTAAAAAATACAACACTCAATGCTAAAAATGCAAATGAGAGCAGACGCATAGCAGCAAATCCAGATAGTACTTTAAATAGAACAAAATAGAATGTTCCTAAAACAAAAGCACTGTAAGCTAGAGCATTCTCAATTTCATGTACTAATGAATACTGCAATGAAAACGCAATCAGTGGCACTCCAAAAACTAAGGTCGCATCCACAACACCACGTGCTTGAAAATTCTGTTTACGTGTAAAGAGAATGGATACCGCTACATAAAAGAGGAAAAACAGAATTAAAAATGGCTCCGTAGTCATGAACAGACTCGAGTCATAGCGTAAGGTTCCCCATGCTACGGCAATAATAAAGGTAAAGACAAAACCCGTAAGATTAAGCAGACGCCATGAGCGATACCAAGCAATCCCTACAATACCTAAATTAAGCAGTGCATAGTAACTAAAAAGCATAATATGTGACCCACCACCATCTGAGGTGAGAATAGGCACTAAAAAACCACCACTTATGGCAAAAAGAGCGAGTGGCAAGACGTTTTGAAGTACGGCAAGCAGTGAACCTGCAATGACAATAATGAACATAATAATAAAGGCGAGACTCAGTGGAAGCAGTGTGTAAAGTTTAGCTGTAACAAATACTAAAAGATACAAGATTGCCACCCCAAGACCTTGCAAAATTATGCCGTAATACCCCTCACGTTTTCGCAATTTCCAGCCCAGACCTAAAACAGCAAAAGCACTAAGAGCTACACCTATTAAACGTACTTCAATACTAACAACACTATGTTCTGCTGCGTATTTCACTAAAAATGCCAGACCAAAAAAGAGAATGATCCCACCAATACGCACAACAATATTTCCCTCAGTAAAGTAGCTTTTAATAGTACTAAACACTCTATCTATAATATCAGGTTCGGTATTAGTTTGAGGTACTTTTTTCACTTTTGCTTTAATAGGAACTTCGGCTTCAAGAAGCTTTTTGACTACTTTTACCTCAGGTACTTCTTGTTCAAAAATCTTTGAAGTCACTCGCCCTTTTTTTGAAAGCACTCTACTAGAAACTGCCTTATTTGATGCATACGATCTCTTAAAAAGGTAGAGCTCTTTTTGCAACATAGTTATGTTATTACGAAGAGTGTATATAAATCCAAAAATCACTATAAATGCAATAAATTCGATCATGACGTCTCCTTTAAATTAGTTTCTCATAATTACGATACACAGAGCTATTTTCATCAAAATATTCCAATATCGTTTTAGCATAACGGTCAAGTGGATTTTCAATACTTGAGAGTTCAAACCGTCTTTTATAAGGCAGATCGTAAGTATTTAACACCGTACTAAAAGGTACGGGATAATCAGTTCCAAAGAGCAACTTTTCATGCACATCATCTTGCTGACTTAAGTGGCGTAACACTTTTGCTCGTACTGGTGTTAAGAGTGCTGAAATGTCGGCATAGAGATTGTCATGTCTTTGAAGCATCTCCAAAAGTTTAAAGTAGTCGTCATTAAAATTTTTAGGATTGGATGAGAGTGCTTTAAAAATTTTCATAGGCTCATAACTCAGTGCCATGTGCGCAGCAATGACTGTGACTCCCACTTCAAGTGGAAAATCAAGCATATTAATGCTCTCACACTCTTTAAAAGAGTGAACACTGCTCTCACTTCCAATATGAACAATAAGAGGAATATCTTTAGCTTTTAACTTCTCAAAATAAGCTCTGTAACGTTCATCTTTGGTATTAACACCCCAGTAGTTTTGCAGAAATTTTGCACCTTTAAAGCCTAGCTCGCTGTACTTGTCAATTAAGTCTAAGGCATCGGGTCGCATGGGATTAATGGAGAAAAAAGGAACAAGGACATCGCTATTTTTCTCATACAGTTTTAGTAAATCCTCATTAGTGGCACAGACGGTCAAGTCTTTGTGTAGCACTTTACCCTTACTATCTACTCTAGCATCTACACCAAAAAGTACAGTTTTACTTAGATGTTCTGAATCACGTACCATATTCATAAGCGTATTAGTATAAGTCTCGTAAGGATTAGCCAGTAAAGCCTTAGCATTAAAACCCATTTTTTTTGCAAAAAATCGAAGTACAATCTTGTCATAAAAACGGTTAAAGCTCACCTCACTGCTTAAGAGATGAGAGTGAATATCTATAGTCTGCATTACCCTCTCCTACTTACTAAGTTCTTGAGCCAAATTTTTAGCTCCTTTAAAATCGCTCTTTCCGCTTGCAAGTCTGGGAAGAACATCTACATGTAAATACTCACTGGGTTGCATCAAGGCAATCATACTACTCTGTTTCACTGTCATTTTAATCTCATCTTCAGATAGCTCGCTATTGTAAAGCAGTACAATTTTCTCACTCTTTTTCTCATCACTAAGATTGACAGCAATTAACTCGACACCTTCACCTAAAATTTTCTCTAACTGCTCTTCCACGCTACCAAGACTAATCATCTCACCTCCTACTTTTGCAAAACGGCTGTAGCGGTCTACAATGGTGATGAATCCATCACTATCAACATGCCCTTTATCTCCTGTTTTGTAGTAGCGAATACCATCAAGTTGGGCAATAACCTCAGCAGTTTTTTCTGCATCTCCCAAATAACCTCGCATCACCTGCGGCCCACCAACAATGATGAGACCGTCTTCACCAATTTTTAACTCTTGCAGTGTTGTAGGATCAACAATTTTAACAATGGTTCCGGGAAGTGCCTGTCCTACACTGCCGATCTTGTTGGCAACCACCGTTCTCATAGAGTCTAAATCTAAGGCATCAGGCATATTAACTGAAATAACCGGTGCGGTCTCTGTTGTACCGTATCCTTCAAAAATTTCAAGACCAAACTTCTGTTTAAAGGCATCTTTAATCTCAGGTTTAAGTTTTTCAGCACCTGCAACAATCATGCGTATGCTTTTAAACATAAGCGGGTTTAATTTTTTATTACGGTTGTAGAGCCTAAAAAACGTTGAGGTACCAAACATAATGGTAGCTTGGTAACGCACAGCCAGTTTTCCAATGGCAGGAGCATCGGTTGGGTCAGGTGCACTCACCATAGTAATGCCCTCACATAGTGGCAAGAGTGTCGTTACGGTTAAGCCAAATGAATGAAAGATAGGCAGAGAATTTAAAATAACATCACCTTCTTGAAAATTCAGAAGGGCTGAGATTTGCTTAATATTTGCCATTAAGTTTTTATGGGTTAGCTCAATTCCTTTTGGCGTTCCCTCGCTACCACTACTAAATAAAATTGTCGCGGTATCATCAATGTTCACCTCTGCAAAATAGAGCTTTTCAATTAACCACGTAGGCATGAAGTACGCTTGTGCTAGTGCTGTTAATTTATTGGTTTTTGAAAAAGTTTTACCGATACTTTCTAGTAACATTAACTGCTCACTCAGTGTCTGCGAAAAATCAAACCCTTTAGCAGAAAGCTTTTTCATAAACTTCTCAGAACTAATTACCGTCGTTATTTCGGCTTTAGCAATAGCACTTTTCATCACCTCACTGCTCATGGTGTAATTCAAGTTGACAGGACGCTTTCCAAGGATAATCAGTGCCATGTTAATAATGGAGCCAATAGAAGATGACGGCAAGAGTACTCCTACATTTTTGCCCTCAAGCGATTTGAGAGCTTTTACAAATAGAAGCACCGCAGTAATCACCTTACCATTACTCAAGTCAGTTCCAAGTGCATCGACAATAGAGCGTTTAAGGAGTTGTGCTTTTGCACGTTTTAACCAGCTGTATTGCAGAGGTTTTAGAGCTGAGATTTGCGCTTCCCATGTTATATTGGAGAGTGCGTTAATTTTTTGTTTCACCACTTCTGCACTGGTACTTGAAGCCAAGACCTCTCCAAACATTACGGTAATATCACGTTTTGAGTTCTCTCGTGTCATCTTTTTAAATCTATCGGCGGCACGTGAAAAAGTTGAGCCCCAGAGTCCGTGAATATAAAAAGGAACAATAGGATGATTTGTATCTTTTAAAGCTAACTCAAACCCTTTTTTAAATTCGCTAAGTTGTCCGTTATAACTAATGCGCCCCTCTGGGAAAAGTGCTACCACCTCACCATTATCGAGTCGCTCTTTAATCTGATCTAATGAACCTCTACCCGATGCACCCGAAATTGGAATGACCTTGAAAAACTCTACAAACCACTTAATGTACCACTTGCTGTAGATACTTTTAGCCATTACAAATTTAATAGCACGCGGTGACGCTATTTGAATAACTAACCAATCAATCCAGCTAATATGATTTCCTAAAAGTAAGACTCCTCCACTTTGAGGAAGATTCTTCAGACCTTTTACATGTAATTTATAACGCGTCCATAAAATCGGAAAGAGTAAGATACGCACAAAAAGATGTGGCAGTTTTTTAATGCTGTAGAGACTTCCTAAAAGTGTTACAACAGCACTAAAGGTAAAGAGCATTGAACTGGTGAGTCCTACTTTTACAAAAACAATGCTCAGCAATAAAAAAATTACCATAACAATGTTTTGAATAAAATTATTTCCCGCAAGTATTACTCCAAGTTCCGACTCTTTAGCAAAATACTGAATGGAAGCATTCAGCGGCACAATGAACAGTCCGCCAAAAAACCCAAACAGAACACTTGCTAGTCCCATAACATAGAGGTTAGAAGAGAGTGCAAACAGCAGTAGTGAACCAAAAATTCCTACTGCTCCCATAGGGACAATACCTAACTCAATATGCAGTTTTGAGAAACGTCCTGCAATCATTGAACCAAAAATAAGACCAATGGCGCTAATGGCTAAAATACCTTGAACGATAATGGTGTTTTCATCACCCGTCATCGCTTTGTAATGCGCAGGAAATGCAGCAACAATAACCTGTCCTACTCCCCAAAAAACGCTCAATCCAAGAATACTTAGCCAGATATTTTCATTCAACCGAATACGCTTAAAGTTTTGTTTGAGGTAACTTAAGTCTAAATAACTACGCATTTTAAAACGTTCTTCTTCTTTCGCAGGTTCAAAAATCGGCAGTTTAAAAGCGTAGTAACACTCCACAATGCTAAGCGCCACTAAAGTCCACCCAATAGGAGCAACACTTTGTAAAATTTTGTTGGTATCATTTGCGCCCCCGTAATAGTTTTCAAAAACAATAGAGAAGAGAATAGAGCTAAGTAAAATCGCGACGATAGTGACCGCTTGAACCATACCGTTAGCCGTTCCAAGGTTTTCAACTCCTGAGAGTTCTTTTATGAGACCATACTTTGAAGGTGAGTAAATAGCGCTTTGAACTGCAAGTAAAAAGGTCAATGCAAATGCTGCATAAAACCACCCTTGGTAGTAACTCAGCGTAATAAGCAGGGTTAGAAAAATAGCACTAACAGCTGCATAACGAATGACCTTTGTCTTTGCAAATCGGTCACTAATATAGCCCGATGGGGAAAACAGCAAAATAAAAGGGAGTAAAATCATGGCATTAATAAGCGCACTTAAAATAATTAAAGTGTCCCCCTCAAAACTTTTAAGCAGTACATTTTGAATGGTAATTTTATGTCCGATGTCTACCATTGCATTAAGAAAAAGTATGATAATAAAAGGAATAAATCCTCGAATATTTAACAGTGCTTTCATGACATCTCCTCACTCTCTTGGTATGACATTAAAGTGTGCATGTTAAAAAGATACGGTTTTAAAATAAGTGTGGTATCAAACAGTGCTTTAACGGCTTCATTTTTATTTTTGGTAGTTGCTAAAAACTTTTTGGTAAACGCTACCTCAAACTTTGCCAACTCTCGAGCATGATTCACATAAGTCTGCATCATATCCATAGTAATGCCAACACTCTCAAGATTTAAAAGAATCTCTAAAATTTCAAGCTCTTTGGTCGTAAATGAGCCATCACGTTTAAAAAGCAGTCCCTCTTTAAGGTAGGTCTCTAACTGCTTAGGAGTAATTTTGTACTGCTCACAAATATACTCGGCAGTATAGGTACTTTGATGTGCTGAACCCATAATAATGTTTAGTGTTTCAAGAATAGCTTCAAAGCCTCGTTCAAAGTTAAAATTTCCACCTTTGGCAATAGAGTGTATTTCACTAATAGAAGAACCAAAATTATTTTGAAGATATTTAATAAACTTTATAATCTCAATACAGCTCTCATCATAAAGATGAAGATTGGGTTTTGGTTTTTGAGGTTCGGGTAGGAGCCCCTCTTTGACATAAAACAAGATAGTGGATTTAGGCGTATCGGTTAGTTTTACCAATTCGTTCATTTTAATGGCCATCTGAAATCCTTTTTTAGATGATTTCAGGAAGTATAGCTTTTTTTTATACAAAGTGTCAAGTGTTACTTTACACTTTGTATAATTAATATGCGAATTGAAGGAGATCTTCTTAGCTGCTAGAGTTAAGACTCCGGATCTTCTTCTTTTGGAATCTGAAATACAGCAAACCAAAATCCTGCAATGATAGTAATAATTGCAGCTATCAGTAGCACATCATTATCTTCGATGATAAAAAGTGCCGTCACAGCAACAGCAATTATTAAAGCAATAATAATAAAATATTTCATTATTTTTCCTCCTTATCTTCCACAACACAATCATGGGTATCAATTGGTGATGGCTTATAAATTCCAAGCAATCCCTTAACACCAATACTCATAATAATATTGTAAAGAAATAGTACAAAAGCCACTATCATCATCGCACCACATAGTGCAGATAAAATCATGTAGGTATTGTACTCTCCATTGTAATAAATGGTTCGTCGAAGCATTCCGTCAAGTCCTGCCATTCCCATAAATGCACCCATACCAATACCGCCAACAAGGTGTAACCAAAAATGAGCATTTGCGAGTTTTTGAGAGTAAAGCTTTACTCCATTGGTTAAAATAGGGAACAGTACATATATAGCACTGTAAAGCGTCATAGTAAGACCTATTAAAATAGCTACATGTACATGGTTACCAATAATCCACTGAGTATTGTGTAAGATTCTGTTCATACCAAGGTCAGCTTGAATAATTCCAGCAGGAACAGCTAACATAAATCCTAAAATACCGCCAAGTAAAAATTTCAACTCATTCGTCATCTTAATCGGTTTAGCTTTATACAGTGTCGTTAAAACAATAAAAACGGCAATACCTTGAGTTACAAGTTCTAGTGCCGTTACCACTTCACCTGAGAGTACTTTTAGGACGTTTGATTGTCCTTGGTCACTCATAAGGTGATGTGACCAAACCGTCCAAGAGACTACCATCTCAACAAACAGTGCCGCACGTGCAATATTTTGCATGTACAAATCTTTTCCTGAAATCATCATTGCTAACAAGTACCACGTACCTGCAACAAAAATAAGAACCAATCCGTCAGCAACTAAGTCAAGACCCCACCAGAAAATATTTTTATACAACAGCGCATCAACCCAAGTATCTTGAAGATCCATAGCAAAAAGCCCATTACCGACTAAGTAAATAAGAATTAAAACACCCGCGGACATAATTACAATAGCATTCAAGCCTACATCAATTGTACCCCTAGCAATAGCTGCGATAGGAAGCGGTACTAAATGCTCTGTATCTTTACGTCTAAAAAAATTTGCAATAGCAGTAAGTCCTAATGCAGAACGTAACAGTGCACCTGATGGCTGTTTTGCCCAACCTTTTGGTGTGTAAACAATGGTTTTAAAAACATTGTAAGAATAAAGAAAAGTTCCCACCATAATACCAACAACACCAATAATATAGACAATACCACCAATAGCAGAGAACTGTTTCATATCTGCCGGAAGCGGCCAATAAAGCGTGTACAGCGGCGCATAACTAAAAAGAAATCCTGCAAGCCACATAACAAGTGTACCACCTGCAATAAACATCCAAGAGTAATTTGCCATCTTCAGACTATAAATTGGTTTTTTCATTAGGTATGGTGTCAAAAATAGAAATGCTCCAAAGACAATCATATATGAAGAGCCAAAAATCCCTACCATTGGGTGAACTGTCATAATTGAGAAAAAGTGTGTCTCATCAATAAATGGAAGTGGTGTCACCTCATACAGACGCATAATCATACCCTCTAAAGCAGCAAGACCATAGTAGAGAATTCCAATAACAACAAATCGCATGGCAATCTTTTGCATCGGTGTCATTCCCTCGTGTTTTAGACCACCTTCGTGACCATCAAGAAGTTTATTTAAATAGCTCATTTAGTTCCTCCTGCTAATGCCATAGAGTATTGATCATCTTCTTCGCAACCAGTAACTACGACTGCATTTTCAATAATCATATGGGCTCCTTTTGGTCCTGAATATTCTGTTGATCTAATGTAATAGGTTCCATTTTTATTGAATTCCCACATCAGATCATTTCCATTATCTGGAACAACTTGCATCTGCGTCACCATAGTATGGTTCTGTCTAAAGATACCGAATCCATAGGTTAAATCTTCGCTATACACATCAAAAACAACTTTTTTGCCACACGGAACCATCATTGGATTTTCATCTAATGTAATCACATGATCTTTGTAAGTGATCTTAAAAGTCTTTTCGGCTTTTATATTTGCTCTGTCCAAATCTATAGATACCCACGGTACCACATTGTACGTGAGAAAGTGAAGCCCTGTCCCAAGCACTATTAAAACCGTTACATAGGTCCAAAATATTGCAGGTTTTACAATATTTACAGCTCCCTCTTTTGTAATACGGTAACCATACCAGGCAATAAGTGATATTGCAGCTAAAGAATAAATTGTATAAACAAGCTTTAGCGTACTTAATACATCAACTGAATCAGTCATGTTTCCCCTCCTTGTGAACATATATGTTCTAATCTCATTAAATAAGATACTTTATACCCCAATATAAAGTAATCCTAAAAGAATATTACTAGATATTTAAATTAAAATAGATGCTATGGTGATTATTTTTTATACAATATTTCTGTTTATAATTTATTATAATAGATGTTTAAGAAATATTTAATGTATGAAATTGATTTGAAATGAGAAGTTAGAATTTTAAGAGAGATGGTAAAGAGGTGAAATCACCCGCATTTACCTTTACCACATTTACCCGCGCCGCATTTCATGCCTTCTTCAGCAAGAGCAGTCGCACCCATACCGACAAACAGTACTGCACCTAGCAGAAAGGCTGAATGTTTTCATAATATAGATCCTGATTTTACGAATTGTAACACAAAAATAAATTTTTTTAAATGTTAATTTAAATAGTGCATTTACGCTCACACCGGCGGCAGGAACTGCGGTGAGTGAAAGAGAAATAAAAGGTTTTATGATTCCTGCACAAATAGTAAAAACACTCTACACTTCAGAGGTTGCTTACCAGCA
>CAYZUN010000059.1:0-4244 GCA_964481625.1 uncultured Sulfurimonas sp. | reverse complement strand
GACTGTTTGCACGCAGAATGGAAGGAATGGCGGAATTAATTGAAGATGTACGCTTTAAAAAAATGGATGAGCGACTCTTAGATTGGCTAAAGAATGAGTCAAGCAGTAGCATTGCCATTACCCATGATAAAATTGCTTCGCATTTAGGAACATCTCGTGAGGTGATTAGTCGGTTGTTAAAAGAGATGGAACATCAAGGTATTGTTAAACTGAGTCGAGGGCATATAGAGTTACTTTGAGAGACTACATTTTAGTTTCACTTATTAATTATGTTTAATGTTACAACTTATAGCGTAGTTGCCTCTTTTTATTCTATACTTCTCTTATGAATCTTGAAGCACTTAAAAACAGGTCAGTACTAATGTTGGGCAAGAGTCGTGCCTTTAGCATGAGTGAATTCCAAAAACAGATGCGCAATCACAAAATTACATGTATAAGTGTTCTTGAATATAAAAATGAGATGCGTGATGAGGCGGTTGCTATTGTTGAGGGCGGATTAATGAACCCTTTAGAACAGGACTTGCTTGAAGAGCTTTATTTTAAAAAAGAGAAACCTATTGTTCGTGTCGGCAAGTTAGAGTGTCATCTTGCTGCTTACATTGATGATAACAAACTGTTGATGAGTTTGAAATTAAGTAAAAATTCAGAGCGTTTACACAACTTTTTAAAAAATCCACTTATTGCTGACACTCTTTTTTTAAAACTTTTGAAGATCTACGACTTTAAAAATGAAGGCTTTTTTGATACGGATGACAATCGTGATGTCACGACCTCACTGATTGAGCGGTTCTATGATAATTTAGAGGCAAATCACAACATTCAATACATCAGTCTTGGCATCATACAGCTCATTAATAAAAGTGAGAGTTGTGAACTCATTAACACTTTAGCCTCACTTTCTATCGTGAGTAAAGCACTCAAAAAAAGTGATGATGAGCTTTTAGAAGTAATGGTGCAATCGCTCGCAAAGCACCATTGTTTAAATGCAGAACAACAACTTAAATTTGCTAAAAGCGGCTCGTCTGAAGTGGGAGTTATTTTAGCCTCACGCGATGATTTAGAGCTAAGTTTAGAGCAGTTACTTTTAAGTTCTGAGTATGAGGCAGTTAAGGCAAGGCTTGCAACAAATGCTAAACTCTCAACCCAAGCTATTGCTTCTCTTAGAGAAGATTATGAAGCGTCTATTATTTTACATGTAAATTTGAGTGATACACTTTTTAAAACTTTTCAAAGTACCAATGCAACTCTATTGGCACAAAATCCGACATTGACAGAAACAATGGCAAATACGTTATTTTTACTGCATAACAGCAGTATTCATGCGGCCTTAGCCAAAAATGAAACAATGCCACTTTGGCTTGCTCAAAAAATAGTGGCACTTTGTGATGCTACTGCCCTGCAAAATTTAGCACAAAACGGTGCCGTACCGGAAGAAATTTTAATGCAACTCTATGCTAATGAGAATTTACATGTAGATTTAGCTGCCAATACTAACTTAAGTAAAATCCTCATTAAACAACTTTCTCGCAGTAACAATATTGATATATTAAGTGCACTAGCGCAAAACAGTGCCACACCACTAGAGCTGCTTTACGAGTTTCTTTTAGATATGCGACTCGAAAACATAGTGCGCCAAAACCCTGCACTCAACGATAAATACCAAAGGTAATAGATGAAAGCATCAGAATTAACCAACACATTAAGAGCACTGATTGAAGAGAAAATACCGACATTTGTCTGGGGCGCTCCAGGCATTGGAAAATCCTCTATTATCAAACAGATCTCAGAAGAACTTGATATCGGGTTTATTGATCTGCGTCTCTCGCTGATGGATCCAACCGATCTGAAAGGAATTCCTTTTTATGATGCAGCAGAACATCGTGCACTCTGGGCACCTCCGGCTTTTTTGCCCCGCGAGGGGAGTGGGATTCTCTTTTTAGATGAGCTAAATTCGGCACCTCCTTCGGTACAAGCCTCGGCGTATCAGCTCATATTGGACCGAAGAGTAGGTGAATATGAACTGCCGGAAGGTTGGGCAATTATTGCCGCGGGTAACCGTGAGGGTGACCGGGGAATTGTCTATAAAATGAGTGCGCCGCTAGCAAATCGATTTGTCCATTTAGCGATGGATGTACATGTAAATGATTGGCGCACTTGGGCATTTAGCAAGGGAATTGATGAGCGTATTATCGCTTACATCAGTTACAAGCATGAAGAGCTGTTTAGTTTTGATCCGCTTTTAAATGAAAAGAGTTTTGCAACACCGCGAAGTTGGGAGTTTGTCCATAAAGTACTTCACTCTAATTTGAGTCAGTCACTACTGCTTGAAACCATTGCCGGTGCTATTGGACGGGAACGTGCAGTTGATTTTTTGAGTTTTATGAGTGTGGCAAAAGTGTTGCCAAGCATTGAAACCATTTTACAAAAAGGTGAGGCAGATCAAGCAGATGATATTGAAGTGCTTTATACTTTAACATCAGGATTAGTTAGTGCTTATATGCGAAATAGAAGTGAGGATGCTCTTGAAAATTTACTGCTCTACTCTCTTAAAATGCCAAGTGAGTTTGCCGTACTAATGGTGCAAGATCTGCAGCGAAGTGGTGTCGATATGGAGCAGTCTGAAAACTTCTCAGCGTGGGTCAATAAGTTTGCCTATCTATTGGAATAGAAATTAATGACTGCCTCAAAAATCTCCAAAGCCAAAGCCAAGCTTCTCGTAGAATACCCCTATTTTGGAAACTTAGCCTCGCGCCTTGAACTGCGAGAGTCTGAGAATATTCAAGCTTTCATTAGTGATGGTGTTGTCTTTCAATATAACAGTGACTACATTGAAGAACTCAGTGATGATGAACTGGGTTTTGCACTCTCTAATGGTGCCCTGCACGCAGCACTAACGCACGAGAACCGTCGCAATGAGCGTATGAGCTGGCTGTGGCAATTGGCAACGGATTATGCCATCAATGCCATGCTGGTGGAAAATGGGATGAATGAACCCAAGTACATTAATTACGATCCACGGTTTGACGGGATGTACTCTGAAGAGATCTACGCGGTGCTCAAAAGTGAAATCAAAAATGAAGAGTACGATGACGAGAAGGTGAATGGCGAGACCAGAGAAGCTGCCCTAGGGTATGAGCCTAACCAAGAGGATGCTAAAAATCAAAATCGACCTAAAATGGAAGTTGACAATGTCACCAAAGAAGAGCAGTGGCAGCAGCATCTCGATAAGGCTACACAACAAGCACTTGAGGGTGATGCGTTGCCATCGGGAATTGAGCGTTTTATAGATATTAAAAGTGTGGCAAAAGTTGACTGGCGTCATGAACTACACAACGCTGTTGAACGTCATTTTCGAAGTGACTACTCTCAGGTACCGCCATCAAAAAAACTGCTTTACAGTGGTATTTACCTCCCTTCTCTTAATTCGGAGATGCTGCGTCTTGCTATTGCCATTGACAGTTCAGGTTCGGTAGATGAAGAGCTGCTTTCGCAATTTATTGCCGAAGTAGAATCGTTGATGATGATCTATCCACAATATGAGATAGAACTTATTGTGTGCGATAGTAAAATACGCTTACATGAGATATTTCACAGCGGGGAGATGTTAAACATCAGTATTAAAGGAGGCGGAACAACTGACTTTCGTCCTGTATTTAAATTAATTGATGAAGAATTTTTTACATGTAATTTATTGCTCTACTTTACAGATACTCAAGGATCGTTTCCCGCAAATGAACCTACTTATGAAACTATTTGGATTACTCCGCACAGATGTGACGTTCCCTTTGGCAGAGTGATTGTATTGAATTAGTAGTTTAAGGGCAACTTTATTTTTTTGTATAATGCTACAAAAGGAAGAATAATAAATGCTATTTACCAATAAGCACAAGTTTGCAATACACAGAAAACGAAATAAAGCGCTTGGAGTACCTGAATTAATAGCAATCGCACTTGGCGGTATGGTAGGAGGAGGTATTTTTACCATCTTAGGTATTTCTGTTTCTATGATAGGGATATTCACGCCAATAGCTATTATTATCGGAGGGTTGATTGCGGCTTTAGCTGCATATTCTTATATCAAGTTAGGGGTATATTATAAAGACGAAGGAGCAACTTACTCCTTTTATAAAAAAACATTTCCAAAATCTCCTTTTGCCGCATCACTTATTGGTTGGTGGGTGATTTTTGGCTATATCAGTACCCTTGCACTCTATTCATACACCTTTTCGTCTTATGCGATAAGC
>CAYZUN010000058.1:0-14027 GCA_964481625.1 uncultured Sulfurimonas sp. | reverse complement strand
CAGTTAGCTTCACCACCAAGTACATTATCTGCCCATAGGAATGGAGTGTGCTCAGATGTACCAATAAAGAGTCCACCGCCACCGATTGGAATTTGGCGAATAACATCAAAGTTATCATCCCAAATGGTAACTTGACCGAAGTTCATGTTAACTGTAGCACGTAGTTGTTGTCCTAAACCTTCATGAAACCATGAAGAACCTTGACCCGGGTGTGGTTTAGCTGAAGGACCTGTGTAGATTTTAGTTACTAAAGATTTAGTTTTAAAATCGACAACACCAACAACATCAGAACCTTGAGATGCGATAAATAGGTATCTACCAATCTCTTTACCTTCATTTAAGAAACCATCATGCAGAATCTTACCGATGTTTGGAATATCACCAACGATTGGATAATTCGGTTTAGAGTAGTCAACAATGTAAACATGTCCCCCATCTTTAAGTGCAAATGCAATGTACGGACCATACGGCGTATCGAAAATACCTGCTACACGAGATGAACCGATGTTACCATCTGGATCAATTACACTTGAAGTTGGATATACTTTAAGCGGCTCTAAAGTCATTGCATCCATAAGAATGGCACCGCCTGGTACATAGTTTCCTGCCATTAAGTATTTACCATCTGGAGAGACGGCAAGACCACGAGAGTCAGAACCAACTTGAGTTTGTGCAATTTTTTGTTGACCCGGAGTGTTAAGGTCGAACATTGTTACTAAACCTGAACGAGAAATTGAGTAAGCATAACGTGGTTGACGCTTGTTTGTTACAGTAACATGAACTGCAAAACCTGCAGGATGACGAGATAAAATTTTCCCACTTGTACCATCTAAGAAAACAACATTTTCCGCATCACGTTCTGTTACGAAACAGATGTCTGTGTTTTTCTTAACATCTACAGCATGTGGATATTTTTTATAGAATGCCATTCTGTCATTTAAAGTTTCCCAGCCATCCTTAACACCTTTAAGTGTTAGCTGCTTGATTACTCTACCTTTAAAATGTTGAAGGTAATCAACCATTTTATCAGCATCGTCTTTAGAAAATTTTCCTTTAAACGAAGGCATAGCAGTACCGGCTATACCATTTACAATAGATTCTGAAAGACTATATGCATTTTTTTTACCAATAACATTTGGGCGTAAATCAGAACCAACACCACCCTCATGGTTTGGACCGTGACACCCTTGACACTCGCGCTCAAATACCTTTTCTACATCCATCTTAGATGTGCCGGCAAATAGACCTGAACTAACTACTGCCAATGCAGCAACTGAAGTAATAATTTTGTTTAATCTCATTATTTTTTCCCCCTTTAATAAGATTGAGAGCAGGCAAACCCACTCCGACTTAACCCTCTTCTTGCTCTATTCTAGCTTTCTCTTGTCTATAAATCCAAATCATTGGAAGTATAATGACTGTATGAAGAAAGATAGTCAAGGTCAATGGACCTTGATTTAACCAACCAAAGAAACTTGGTACGACATCTACAAACGGTTCAAACATAATATATCTCCTTATCTTTGATGTACTGGATTTTTACCAGTAGTTAAGAAATCTTTTGCCAACAATGCGAAACCTGTAAACATTACTAGTCCCATAACCAGTCTCCAGTCCATAGCTTGTGCAAACCACATACCTGATTGTCCATCAAAGTAACCTGCCCAGGTAGCACCCATCTGTGCACGAGAGACCAGAACTTGAACATATCCGGCAATTGTCAATGCTACAGTCATTCCCATCATACCGCCAGCTAAAAGGCTAACTGCCCAGAGTGATGATTTAGTATGTTGCATTACTTTAATGCCATTAGTGCCTTGAATTGCAATATACATCATACCGATAAGAATGGTTGCATACGCACCAAAGAATGCAAGGTGACCATGCGCTGATGTAAACTGTGTACCGTGTGTATACAGATTTACTTGTGGTAGCGTGTGGAAGAACCCCCAGATACCAGCACCTAAGAAGTTACCAAATGCATTTAAAACAAACCATGTAAACGCCGGTTTATTGTTAATAACAGAGACATCTTTACCTTGTGCATCTTGTTCTCCTTGAGTTTTACCCCAGTCATAAAGAACGTGGATAAACATAGCTACAAGCGGTAATGGCTCGAGTGCACTAAACAGCGCTCCAATTTCCCACCAATACTCAGGTGTACCAATCCAAAAGTAGTGGTGACCCATTCCAAGAATACCAGAACCAAAGAGCATGGTAACCTCAAT
Source organism: uncultured Sulfurimonas sp. (assembly GCA_964481625.1). GTDB lineage: Bacteria > Campylobacterota > Campylobacteria > Campylobacterales > Sulfurimonadaceae > QNZR01. Next base: position 11,799 of record CAYZUN010000058.1, on the reverse strand, counting down.
CCATAACCACATCTCAACAACTTTACGGTGAGCACCAAGCATGGTAATAAGACCATATGCTGCAAGTGCACCAACGTAAACTTCCCATGTTGCCTCAACCCAAAGGTGAATAACCCACCACCACCAGTACTGTTCAACAGTGATATTGTCTGTAAAAAACATACCACATAAATAAAGACCAGCAAAGGCAATCATATCTGCCATAAGTACCGTAACAATACCTGTTTGCTTACCTTTCATTCCTGTTAAGAAAAGGTTGGCAACAAAGCCAAGTGCTACAACGACAATACCAATGTCTGCCCAACGTGGTGCCTCAATGTATTCACGTCCCTCATGAATAAACCAGATTGACATCTCATCAGCCGGACCGACTTGAATAAATAGATAGACTAAAACAACAACAACAATAGCTGCTGCAAATACCCAAAAGAGTAATTTACCAATTTTAATGCCAACAGTTTCAATGCCTGTTTCATCAGGTAACAACCAATAAACAGCACCAAACATTGCAAATACCATCCATACAACGAGTGCATTAATGTGTAACATTCTTGCAACTGAGAAGTCTAGTACTTCAAATAAGAAACCTGGCATTACATATTGAGTAGCCGCAACTAAACCAAAAAGTAGTTGTGCTCCAAAAAGAATAGCAGCAAAAGTAAAATACCATGTTGCTAACTGTTTTGATTCACTTCCAATGCCTGTTAAATGATTACTTGCCATGAACAGCTCCTTTGATTTTTCCGAAGTTTCTTGGGAAACCATTTGTATCAATTGATGACATGTGTTTCAAGAAAACAACTAAACCTTTAGCCTCTTCGGCTGTAATACCAAGATTCGGCATCATGCGTTCATGTGTAGGATACTGTGACGGATTCATTAAAAACTCTGCCATCGCTTCTTCTTTGGTATCCTTACCTGTCATTGATTGTAGTGAACCTTCTGGTCCCCATGCCGGATCTAACCACGCTTTGGTAAGATCAGGTGCATAATATGCCCCATTACCTAGAAGTGTATGACAGTTCATACAGTTTTTAGTTTGTGAGCCTAGTTTACCCAAGTGAAGTAATGCTGATGCTTCCTCTTCAGACCAGTCGTCACGCCCGAAGAACTTCTCTTTTTCTTGAAATAAAGAGTTTCCTTGACCATCATTACCACCTATAATAGGCACTTCATGCCCACGTTTTGCACTCATTTCATATGTGATTTTATAGTTAATAACTGTAGGGCTAGGAACCCTCTTAGTTACACCGCTTTTTAAATCTTCATCAGTTCCTATTGTAATTTGAGCCATCGTATCAAACGTTAACCAAATTAATAGTACTGATGCAAATCCTGTAATCCATGCTGCTGAACGTTGCCAGAAGCGATTATCACTCCATACGGATCTCTTAGCCACGCATACTCCTTTTAACTATTTGTTGTAAAACATAACATGTCATCAATGCTCATTTTCTTCGTGAACTTGATGTTGCATATAATAGACTGCATGTGGAAGTAATAATAATCCAATTGCAGAAACTACTAAAGCTTTAGCTGTAAAACCGTCGACATGCATCAAACTTCCCATGACATAAAGACAATAGGCAGTTAGTAGCCAAAACAGGTATGCAAACGGCATAGTCCATTTTTTAAGCAGATCAACTTTTACAGCTGTATATATACCAACGTAGAATCCTCCAAAAACTAAAACAAGTGCAGAAGATACAAAAATCGGTAAAAAATCATCGAGTGCTATTTCCGGTCTGATAACTGATGGATCAATCATTTTGGTTCTCCTTGTAATCATCATAATTTAAGAATTGCAAGTAGTTTAGTATGTTTCATATTAAAAATAATTGACATATATCAATTCTAATAATTAATTCCTAAATTTTAAAAAAGATTTAGGATTGATGTCACCAATTGGCAATAAGTGGTTTTTTCTTAAGAATAGCTGTTAACTATTATTTAAACTTTTGATTGAATAGTAATTTTAGTTGCTTCAAAGAGTTCAGTTGCTTTTTTAACCATAGGTTCTTCAAGAAGATCAGGCGTGTTAAACTCTTGTGTAGAGGTGTCATTGTCACTGCAGCCGCTAACACAGCTAGCATTACTGATCTCATTGTCTTCTATCATGGATGTAGGTTCATTAATGACAAGTTCGCTTTGTGGTGATACTTGAGGTTGCAGAGGTGCTTCTTTACGTTTTTCTTCAATTGGCTTAGAACACACTTGGGATTTAATTTTGGTCTCAAAGCCAAAAATATCTTGAACAAAGTGTTTAATAATACTGTAGCCGTGGCGTAGTTGTGCTTTACATGTTTCATCAGCACAGCTCTCCCATGTTAGGAGATTGTTTTCAAATGAGATGAAATGCACCTGCTCTTTGAAGCACTCACCTAAGTCGGTACTGCGGTCCATTATCATTGCGCAGAGTTCTTCAAATTGTTTAAGACCATCATTACCGGGTTCTTCTTGTTTAGATACTTCTTGCTCAATTTGAGGTTGTGCTTGGGTTTTTTGGGTTGACTGTACAGATTCTTGATGGGTCACGGTAATGGAAGCAGGGCGTTTGATTTCCGATTCGAGTGATTCGATCATCTGATCGATCTCTTTAATCCGTAGCGCTTCCATCATCTTAAAAAAGAGAAGGCTCAGTACAAATGAACTATCAGCATTAATGCTAAAAAGAGATTTTGAATCACTGAGTATTCGAAACCAGCGATCTAATATGAGTGTAGAGTAATTAGGGTCTTTATCGTAGAGTCGTTCTTTTAAAAATGCAATCAGCTCATCAACAACCATTTCTGCTTCATAATCTTCAAGTTCTTTTAAGTATTTGATAATTTGTGTATAGTCTTTTGCAAAAATAGCACTAAAAACTGAAGCAATAAATGTAGGATCAACCAGACCGAGCATATTGGTTACCGTCTTAATATCAACATAGTTTTTTGAGTAGATAATAGCCTGATCTAAAAGTGTTAAAGTATCACGCAGACTTCCTGAGCCGCTTCGCGCTAAAATTTCTAATGCATCATGTTCATATTCAATAGTTTCTAAATGTAGAATATGTGCAAGATGTTGGACAATATTTTGGTTTGAAATTTTTTTAAAACGAAAATGCTGTGTTCGACTTAGGATTGTTGCCGGAAGCTTGAGTGGATCGGTAGTTGCTAGAATAAACTTAACATACGACGGAGGTTCTTCAAGTGTCTTTAACAGAGCATTAAACGCCTCTTTAGTTAGCATATGGACTTCATCAATAATAAAGATTTTAAAACGCGCGCTGGAAGGTTTATATTTTGTGTTTTCAATAAGGTCACGGATATCATCAATTTTTCGACTTGATGCCGCGTCCATCTCAATAATGTCAATATGTCGGCTCTCATTGGCCATGGTGCAGTGAGTACATGTTTCACATGGCTTTGAGGTGGGACCACTGTCACAGATGAGTGCTTTAGCAAAAATACGTGCTGTTGATGTTTTACCTGAACCTCGAAGTCCAGAGAGAAGGTAGGCGTGTGAGAGGCGATTTGAATCGAGGGCTAATGAAAGTGTCTGGGCAATACTCTCTTGCCCAATAAGTTCTTGAAAGTTGCTGGGACGATATTTTCTTGCTAGTACTTCAGATTCTGTTTTCACGATTTAATAGCCTCATGTAATAATGAGAAATTGTAGCATATTGCGCTACAAATCTAGCCATTTTTTTGCAACATCTTTAAGCCCTTCCGGATTTTCTGAAGCAAAGAATTTGAGTTCAGTATGCTTAAACTTTTGGTTAAAGTCATATTGACTCTGTAGATATTGGACAATTGCTTCACCCGAGTGAATCATAATGCTTCTGTTTTTAAAGTAGTTTTTAATGGCATCAGATATGAGTGGGAAGTGGGTACATCCTAAAATAATGGCATCAGGTGTTTTAAGCCCTTTGAAATAGTGATCCATAGTAGTGTGAAGCAGTACTTCATTTTTAATATTTTCTTCTACCATTGGTACAAAAAGACCGGTTGCTTTGGCAGTGACATTATGAAATCCATACTCTTTTAAAGGAAGCTCGTATGCCTTTGAAGCAATAGTTGCCTTGGTACCAATAATTAAGATTTCAGAATCTTTACTCACTAGAGCATTCTTAGTCGCAATAATTCCGGGTTTGACAACACCGACAATATCAAAATCTGAGTATGCGCGCATCTCATCAAGTGCATAGGCACTGACAGTATTGCAAGCAGTAATGAGCAGATCGATATCAAAGTTTTTGAAAAATTCTACGGCTTCGAGGGAGTAGCGGGTAATGGTGTTTTTATCTTTAACGCCGTAAGGGACACGCGCAGTATCACCAAAGTAGATAATCTCTTCAAAAAGTTGGTGTTCTAACAGCGATTTGACAACGCTAAGACCGCCGACACCGCTATCAAAGACACCAATTTTCATTATTGTGCGTTCATACTTTCTAAGAATTCAGTATTGGTCTTACTCTTTTTCATAGTAGTATATAAGAATTTAAGTGCTTCAACTTCATCATCTTGTTTATGCAGCATTGAGCGTAAAATAAAGACTTTTTGAAGAATTTCAGGGCCAATAAGAAGTTCCTCTTTACGAGTACCTGATTTTAAGATGTCAATGGCAGGATAAATACGACGATCAGCAATTTTACGGCTAAGTACGACTTCGGAGTTACCGGTACCTTTAAACTCTTCAAAAATAACTTCATCCATACGGCTTCCCGTTTCAACAAGTGCAGTGGCAACAATAGTAAGACTTCCACCCTCTTCAATATTACGTGCAGCACCGAAGAAGCGTTTTGGTTTATGCAGTGCATTGGCATCAACCCCGCCACTGAGTACTTTTCCGCTTGATGGTGTAACGGTGTTGTATGCACGTGCCAGACGGGTAATTGAGTCAAGTAAAATAATGACATCATTACCAAGTTCAACATGACGTTTTGCGCGCTCAATAACCATCTCTGCAACTTTAACATGATTTTTAGCCGGCATATCAAAGGTAGAACTGTAAACCTCACCTTTTACTGAACGTTCCATATCGGTAACTTCTTCAGGACGTTCATCGACTAAGAGTACCATCAAATCGGAGTCAGGATGATTAGCAGAAATACCATGTGCAATCTCTTTTAAGAGTTCAGTTTTACCTGAACGTGGCGGGGCAACAATAAGAGCACGTTGTCCTTTTCCAATAGGAGAGAATAAATCCAGCATACGACCGGTAAGTCTATTGTCACCATATTCCAGCTTGAGTTGTTCTAGTGCATACAGCGGCGTCAGATTCTCAAAGAGCGGACGTTTTTTACTTTCTTCAGGCGGCATGTAGTTAATTGCTTCAATTTTAAGAAGTGCGTAGTAACGTTCTTGATCTTTTGGAGGACGTACCTGACCGGTAACGACATCCCCGTTACGAAGGGCAAAACGTTTAATCTGTGTACCTGAAACATAAGCATCATTGAGTGAGTCGCTAAAGCTTTTGTCAATTGAACGTAAAAATCCGTAACCGTCTTGCATCACCTCTAAAATACCGGTGAAGAGAATAAAGCCGCCTTTAGCAACTTGAGCTTTTAAAATCTCAAAAATGAGGTCTTGACGTTTTAGCTCTTGAGGGTGTTCAATTTTAAGTTCAAGAGCAATCTCAACAAGTGCCTCGAGATTTTTAGTACGTAGTTCTTCAATAGTATGCCCACTAACAGGAACATGGGTACGTGATTTAGAATTTTTGTAGTTGCGTTTAGGTTCGCTCATATTGCTATTACCTTAATATGTGAAAGTATGTATTGCAGAATTTATTTATGCAGACTCATCTGAAAGAATTAATTTAATAGTCGTATTTTACAACTTTTATATGCGATGTGTCAAGAGCGCATTGAGATACTCTTAACTCTTATAACTTTTATGAGGGATCTTTACAAAGTTGTAGAAGTGGTTTTTCATCATCTTTGATGTCAACGCAGAGCAGACATTCATTATCAAGATATTCACGAATAAGATACGACACATCTTTTACATGTAAAACTTTACCATCCTCGCTTACTCCCCATTCATCTCCGGCTTCAGTGGTACCGTTACCATCAAGTAGATGAACCTTGGCAGCAATATCCGTCTCGTACCCCGAGACATTCCATTTACCAACAACAGTGTAGTCTCCATAGGTATAGTTTCCAAACTTGATAGTATCAGAGTAAAATCCCAGATTGTTTTTTTGACCCACTACTACACTATCATGACACATTTTTAATGTTTCACCAAGGGTACTATGCTTAATTTCATAACATTTATTATCACTTTGAAAGATACCTTGATAGGTAATTGTTCCTTCATTGTCAGTCTTGATTTCAGAACCTTTCTCATTAATACCCCATGTTAGGCTATAATACGCTTGCACTTTGTTAAGTGTTTGTGCATAGCCATTTCCGAAAAATCGGTAGCTAAAAAGATAGGTATCGTAATTTTCAAGGTCATTAATGTTGCGTTTAGCATAAATGCTCCAATATCCTTCAGTAAGTACCTCGTTGTCACCAAACTCTAAAGCATCTCCAAAACAGCCTAAAGTACTCTCTTCACTTAAATTACATGTATTTACCGCATTAGGTTCATAGGAGTCGTTTATCGAGATGTCAGAGTTCTCTTCTATTGGCTCACATCCGCTAAATATTATGCCAAGTAGAGCTAGCAAAACTATAGAATATTTCATGAAAATCCTTTTTTTAATAGTACTTAGGTAAGCACATGCCCGACAAATTTACTCATATTATCCATGACTTCTCCACCACGTCTGAAGCCTAAGCCGCATGCCTCATAAGCAAAGAAGACTCCAGCTTGGTACTTATTGCCTTGGTTGTCTTTAGCAAAATCAACATACTCTTGGTAAATGGGTTTGTAGTTCTCGTAAGGGCCGTCACATTCATGACTTACAGTGCCGTCAACTTCAATGATTTTAGTATTAGCTCCTTCGCGACCAAAGACACGTTTTTCTACCTGCTTGACTCTTTCTAACGGCTCAAATGACGTTTGAAGCAGATACGGTGAATCAGGGAAGAGTTCACATAGTATTGCCATCATTCCTTTTGATTGAAAGAGCAGGGTGTATGCAGGATTGAGAATAATTGCTTCTTGATTGTTCATAATAGAATTAAGCTGTACCGCGAGTTCAGGCTCATCTGTTCCAATATCTTCCCACGGGTAGAGTTTGAACCAATACTCATACCGGTTTTCATCTGCATCAAAAATACCCTCATCGCTAAAGTGGGTATGTTGTAAGAACTCAAATCCGGTATTAAAGCCGGCATCGGTTGCAATTTGACGCAGTAGTTTAGTGGTGACTTCCTCTTCATCGCTGCCTTCAACCGATGAGAAGAGAATTTTCCAGCCATCATAGCGCTCATTGAAAAGTTTGGTATCATCAAAGAGGGTAACGAGACGTTTGAAGTTTTCACTGATACCTTGGTAGATGTCATTAAATTGGCGTGCTTCGTCCATATTGTTGTGTTTTAGCAGTGCCCATTGAAGTACGGCACTTTCATACAGTCCTGTAGGTGTATCCGCATTAAATTCAATGAGTTTAATCGGTTTTGCATCAATACCTCCGGAAAAATCGAAACGTCCATAGATATGCCAGTGAACATCATTCTCCCAACTTTTTTTAATGCTGTCAATAAGATTAAAAGGAATGCCTAAATCAAAAAAGAGATCATTTTCAATTATATGCTCAGCTGCCTCAACATACATATCATAAATGGTGTTGGCAGCTTCATAATACGCCTCTGCTTCTGCATCACTTACGCAAACGAGTTCATCAGCTACATATTTGCTTCCGTCACTATCGGTGTGCCATGTAAAACCAAGCTCATCGAGGGAGGTGTCATTTAAAGGTTTGACCTGTTGTAATTTAACCGCCAAAGAAGCCCCCTCTTGATTTAGATGTACCCGACTTTGAGCCGCCAAAAAAACTTTTTTTACCACTGCTTTTGGATGCGGATTTACCTCCTGAAGCAGAACGGCTATACGCTGATTTATTGACACGGTTTGAGTGCTGTTTGAAGTTCTTGTTGTTCATGAGAGCGTTACCGATCATATTACCTAAAAGTGATCCCGCAGCTACTGCCAATATAGTACCGGCAAGTCCCATTCCTGCGTCACCACTTGGAGCTGCATTGAGTTCGGATGAGCCATTTTGCATCTTTGTATACTCTTGCTGGGCAAGTTGCTGCATCTCTGCTTCACTCATAAAACGTTCTGTTACTTTACCGTTCTCATCACGTTCACGAATAATGGCACGAGAAGGACCTTCTGTGGGCATCTCTTCCATGACAATATATTTACCGTTCGCCTGTTGTTCAATGACTAAAAATTTATTTTGTGCTTCTTCTTGCGGTGCTTCACAACCACTTAATACGCTCATGACTGTAACACCAACAGAACCTAAAAGTATGCTTGAACCAATAGTTGAAATATGTTTCACTGTTTAATATCCTTTTTCTCAATTGTAATTAATTTTTTAATTTCATTATCATACATGTAAATTTCACTTCTGCCATCGTAGTATATATCACCATTGTAAATATGACGACCGTCAAAGATACGCTGATCCGTTTTCATGAGAACAATTTTAGCAAGGCCTTCTCCCCAAGAGGGGATAAAGTTTAAAGTTAATACGCTCAAAAAGAGAACTCCTAAAATTACGGCTGTAATCTTCATATTTTTAAAATAAATGGTTAAATAACCTAAGATAAGAGTAAAAATTAAATAAATAACTATATTTTGATTATCGGCAAACAAAATATTGTAATAAAGGTCGATCTCATACTTATCAATATAGTGTAGTTTAAAGCTTAAAAAAAGAAAAAAATCTAAGATAAATGTAAAAAAGATACCTGAAAGCACTGCTAGCACTAATTTACTCATCGGAGTTTCCTTATTCTATTTTTACCTAGTTTTCTTATGCTGGAGGGTTTACCCTCATAAAGAGCTCTAAAATCTTCGACTATTATATCACTATTGTTAAAACAGAATGTTGCATCATACGAAGCGCCGCTTTGATTTGCTGATGTGGAGAACATAAAATCGAAACGCTCAAGTAATAAGTTATGTGCAGAATCTTTAATAATACGAAAAGCACGATTTTTGCAGATAAAGGTACTTTTTTTTGAGCGTCGTAACATTTTTTTATGCTGTTGGGGTACTCGAGAACTGTCTGCTTTGAAGGATTTGAAACTACTGTAAACTTTGAGAAAAGGTTTGTTGGAACTACGCTGTTTTATTGCTCGTAATTTTTGAACACTCTGAGAAAGAAAACCGACAGTAGTGTCAGTTTGTGCTAAGAGCACTAGATTTTTCATATTAGTTTAAAAAATCCTGAAGAGCTTGTGGTCTGTTCCAAGAATCGTCGTCCATATGTGAGAGTGCTGCAATTGTCGCACGTGCAGCAGAGAGTGTAGTAAAATATGGAATTTTTCGACTCAGTACAATTTGGCGAATTAACGTAGCATCCTTTTTAGCGGTGTTGTTGTCTGAAGTATTAATGGCCATATTGATGTCACCATTTTTCATAATGTCTTCAATATTTGGACGACCTTCTGAAATTTTCAGAACGCGCTCACATGGAATGCCAGCATCTTCAATCACTTTTTGAGTACCACCGGTTGCAACAAGTTTAAAGCCATTTTCATGAAGTCCGCGTGCAATCTCTGGAGCATGTTCTTTGTCCATATCAATGAAAGATAAGAAACACGTTCCGCTTGTTGGAATGATATTTCCAGCAGCCATCTGAGATTTGGCAAAACTGACACCAAAGTTAGAGCTAATTCCCATAACTTCACCCGTAGATTTCATCTCAGGTGAAAGGACTAAGTCCGCACCATAGAGTTTGTTAAATGGAAATACTGCCTCTTTAAGAGCAACATGACCTTTAAGACGAGGTTTTAAAACATCATTACCTTCATTCACTACATTGTAGCGGTCATAAAATTTAAGAGCATCTCTAACGCTCTCACCCATCATCACGCGAGTAGCAACTTTAGCTAGTGGCATTCCTGTTGCTTTAGAAACAAAAGGAACGGTACGTGAAGCTCTAGGGTTTACCTCAATAAGGTAGATTTCATTTTTATGAATTGCATACTGAACGTTCATAAGCCCAATAACACCAAGTCCTAGTGCAATCTTCTTTGTTTGTCGTTCTACTTCAAGAATAAGCTCATCAGAGAGATTCATTGGAGGAAGAGAACAGGCACTGTCACCGGAATGAATTCCAGCTTCTTCAATATGTTGCATAACAGAACCGATGTAAACGTCTTTACCATCACTAATGGCATCAACATCAAGCTCAATAGCTTGATCAAGAAATTTATCGATTAAAACAGGAGCTTCATTTGATACTGAGATTGCTAATGCCATATACTCATCAAGCTCTTCATGTGAATATACGATTTTCATACCACGACCACCAAGTACAAACGATGGACGAACAAGAACTGGAAAACCAAGTTTTTCAGCTATTGGGCCTGCTTCTTCTTTTTTACGAGCTAATCCATTTTCAGGTTGCTTAAGACCATGTTTATTTACAAAGTCAGAAAACTGCTCTCTGTCTTCAGCTAAGTCAATAACAGCAGAGGTAGTACCAGAAATCTTGGCACCAATTTTTGTAAGTGCATCCGCAAGTTTCAGTGGAGTTTGTCCTCCGAAGTGAACAATGATGCCATCAGGCTGCTCATTATCAATAACTGAACGAACATGCTCAAAGTCAATTGGCTCAAAGTAAAGTACATCAGAAGTATCATAATCTGTTGAAACGGTTTCAGGGTTACAGTTGTACATAATGGTCTCAATGCCCATATCTTTTAGAGCAAAGGCAGCGTGAACACAGCAGTAGTCAAACTCAATACCTTGACCAATACGGTTAGGCCCACCACCAAGAATCATCACTTTTTTCTTATCGCTTACACGATTTTTAATGTTAGGAAGTTTCGTAATATTAGTCGTTGAGTAGAGATAGGGAGTTAGTGCTTCAAACTCAGCAGCACAGGTGTCAACTTCGTTGTATTCTAGTGCAATACTAAGACGTTTACGTGCATCGTAAACATCATTTTCACTTACGTTTGTATTTGAGTTTTTACTGATTAAACGTGCAATGTTTTTATCTGAAAAACCGTCTACTTTAACACTGCGTAGTCTCTCTTCATTATTTAAAAGAGCACTGTCAAGAGTTGCTTCAACAGCTACAAGTTCTTCAAGTTGGTAAAGGAACCATGGGTCAATAGCACATAGGTTAAAGAGGTCATCGACACTTAGTCCTCGTCTAAAACCTTCTGCAACGTAGAGCATACGATCAGCATTACTACGGCGAATTTCGTGTTTAATGAAGTCTAAATCTCCATCAATCGGGTCGAAACCACAGAGGTCAGTCTCGAGTGAACAGAGTGCTTTTTGCATCGACTCTTTAAAGGTACGACCAATTGCCATAATTTCACCAACAGATTTCATACTCGTTGAAAGTGTGCTATCTGCTTCAGGGAATTTTTCAAAGGTAAAACGTGGAAGTTTAGTAACCACGTAGTCAATTACCGGCTCAAAGCTTGCAGGAGTTCCTGTAATGTCATTCGTAATTTCATCTAGGGTATAACCAACTGCTAGGAGTGTTGCAACTTTTGCAATGGGGTAACCTGTTGCTTTAGAAGCAAGAGCCGATGAACGTGAAACACGAGGGTTCATCTCAATTACAATCATACGTCCGGTTTTAGGGTCAATTGAAAACTGTACATTTGATCCACCCGTATCGACACCGACTTCACGTAAGATGTCAAAAGAAGCATCACGCATT
>CAYZUN010000057.1:0-14346 GCA_964481625.1 uncultured Sulfurimonas sp. | reverse complement strand
TAGTGATGTGATCCAAAATTGCCGAGAATAAAACCATATCCGTAACTAGTTGCAGCGGCAAATCTATCTCTATAAAATTTATATCTATCTGGTGATGATATATTTGTATTTGCTCCTGCTTGAATTCTTGAAGCTAGTATATTATTAGAAATACGCCAATTTTCAATATAACTATAGCCCCATAATTTGGTTTTACCCCTAGTCCAATCACCTTGAGATCCATCTAGCCAATGATTATAAGAATATTTATATCTAGGTTGTTCACCACACCTATCGCTATGAATTGTATAATCAAATGGATACCAACCATAAACTATAAAATCAACATTTCCATTTCTAAGTTTATTTGTCACAGCAATAGCATTTGAGTTTGTAATATCCCCTCCAAATGTAATTGCCATTGTCCATACTGTATTAGGTGCATTAATAACCAAATAATCAACCATCTCTTCATTGTAACGAACCCATGTAGATGGTAAAGTATATGTTCTATTGGGTACTCCGCCACCACTTCTTGGCTCAAAGGTAAATCCAACACCCTTAAGCCTACTATTTGCTTCTGTTCCATTCTCGCCAAAAGTATCTATTATTCTTTTCAAAGGGGCAATAAGCCCTTCTCTTACAAAAGTATCATTTGTCCAAAAATTCTTTTGGGTATATTCTGGATGATCTGGATTATACTTTTCTGCATAATAAGTATTTCCAATGTTTGCAAATCTTCCGGCAGGCGTTTCAATATGGATATATATGTCTATTCCGGACTCTTTAGCTTGATCTAAAATCCATCTACTATTTTTCACTAAATTTTTTAAGTAGTTTTGGTATTGTATTTCATCATATACTTTATATTGTTCAGCACTGCCTGAACTCGTACAATATAATCTATCTAATCCCCAATCTTTTGCAAATAACACATATGAGCGATGCATTTTCTCTTCAAAGGTTGCACCTGTTGCAAGTGGATGTACTGCTTTTGGGTCTTTATTATGTATTCTCGCTCCAAACACTGCCATTATTGAGTGTTTATTAGATGTCTCTTTAGAAATGGGAAAATTTATAGGTTTTTTTATTTTATTCGCCTCTTTTTTCACTATTGTGTCCTGAGTTTTCTTATTAAAACAACTAATACAAAAAAAAAGCATAAATACTAAAATAAATAATAATAATCGAAACATATACTACCTCAAACCATACTCTAATTAAGATTATGATCAATATCCTTCATTCTCAAAGGCATACCAAAACTCAAATCTTTCTTGACAGTTTTACCGAGTATTTCGCAAAGATACTTGGGATGAGCACCATAACCCGGTCGCACGGAACGGACGTTGTTCTTAGTAATAATGTCGCCTCTTTTAATATCTTCTGCAACAAAAAGACTTCGTGCAAATTGACGTGATTTCTCTATTTTTTCACTTATGGTGTAATCGACAGATCCTAAAAGTTGCTCTACTTCTCTAATGGCTTGTACCATTTGAGTGAACTCATTAACATCTAAGCTAAATTCAGCATCGGGACCACCAATACCATGATCTAAAATAAAGTGTTTTTCAATAACTTTCGCACCTAACGATACAGCTACTATTGGTGCGACAGTACCTAAAGTATGATCAGAAAAGCCTACAAGTGTGTGAAATCTTTTTTGCATATCTGCTATAGTGTTTAAGTTAGCCTCTTGCAGTGGTGCCGGATAGGCCGATGTACACTTTAGTAGTATTATTTCTTCATTACCCTGATTTTGACACGCTTGTATCGCCTCTTCAATATTGTCTAGTGTTGCAATACCGGTTGAGATTATCATAGGTTTTTTCTTTGATGCCATATATTCAATAAGAGGAATATCGGTAATTTCAAACGAGGCTACTTTATATGCCGGTGGATTAAATTGTTCTAAAAAATCTACAGCACTCTTGTCAAAAGGAGATGAAAAACAAATTAACCCCTCTTCTTTTGCAATTTTAAAAAGCTCTTCATGCCACTTCCAAGGGGTATGTGCCTCTTCATAAAGCTCATACAGTGTTTTACCGTCCCATAGAGTCCCTCCCTTAATCGTAAAGTACTCATTATCACAATTTAAGGTCAGTGTATCTGCCGTATAGGTTTGCAGTTTTACGGCATCAGCACCTGTTTTAGCAATTGCTCGAATGGTTTCAACGGCTACCTCAAAACTACCGTTATGGTTTGCTGAAAGTTCGGCAATAATAAATGTTTTTTTATCATTAAGATCAAAATCTGCAATCTTCAAAGTGACTCTCCTCGGGTATCATGTTCAATTTTTAAGATATAACGATGCCCGTCAATTTCAAAAAAAGCGGGAAAACTCTCATTGCTTACCGTACGCAATAGATTGAACTGCTCTTTTATGGATTGATTAATATCGAGTTGACTGTCTTCTGGGGTTCTTTTTCTATAAAAGCTTTCTTCTCCGATTTGTTGTTGCGATACCACATTCTCATACTCATGTAAAAAGTCTAAACACAGCTCAATGGTTGTTTTCACTTGTATGAGGCGAAGCTCTTCATAGAGTTCATAACCATTTAACGTCACATGTCGCTGAAGATAAATATCTCCATTATCAATCTCTTCACCGGCTTCAAAAAGTGTAAATGGAATTTCCGATTTTCCCTCAATAACCTGCCAAAAAAAAGGAGCCCATCCCTTTCCTTTAGGAAGATCACTGGCGTGTACTACCAAGTTATGTTTATGTAACTGCAAGTATCTTTTTGGAATGATTCGATGATAACTTAAAATAAAGACAATATTATAGGTAGTATCAATTGTTTCATGCTCAAAAAAAAGGGTCACATCATAGTGAAGCTTATTCATTTGTTTCTCTAGCTCCAAAACATACGTAACGAACCATGTTTCTGCCGTTGTTAAAATAGCAATTTTCAAATGATATACTCCATACTGTTTTTAGAAAAATGAAATGTTTTTAATCGCCTCATAATATTATCATAATTTTTAATACACTTATGTAACGCTGCTTTTAATACCGTTTTTTGATACCCTTGCAATACTGGTAAGCGTTTTTGTTTTAAATAGGCAACTATCTCTTGTTGGTTCTGTGCTGTTTTAATAGCAATAAATGGCAGTCTCATATAAAGAGCTTCCGCAGCAGTTACGCTAGGAGAAATAATTGCCAAATCAGCTGCTTTCATTAGTAAAGAAATGTGCTCGGTATTTACATGTAAAACTATGTTTTTATTTTTATTTGCCAATGCCTGCAATGACTTTAAATTTCTATTGGAACGTGTCGTAATTACATGTAATTCATAGTTTTTATTCTTTAGCAGATCTTTAACAATTTTACATGTAATATTTTTAGGATCACTTCCACCCATCATAACCAACACCTTCAGCTGATTTTTCTTTATCTTATGCTTGGAACCTGACTTCTTTTGAGCCTCTCTAAATTCGTTACGTATTAATGTATATTTAATACCACAAAATTTAAGTGCATTCTTTGGAACTAATGCATCATATCTGTTTGATTGTGCGCCAGGATTATGGTTTAAAACTGCGTCGCAGTAATGTTTGTTGTAACTATCATCCATAGCAACAATATGCACATTGGTTTTTTGTTTCAACTTTTTTTCGAAAAAATAGTCAATTCCATAGTGATCAATAATAATAATATCAATTTTGTATTTATTAATGACTTTAACAAGCTCATCCAAATCATTTGATTGAATTACATGTAAAAAAAATGCATTAGCAACTACGATATCGTTGATATTTCCCAATAAATTTTGTGAAGCAAATATAACGTCATAGTTTTTTTGAAGTCCTTTTGCCAGTACTAAATCTCGCATAATATGACCAAGCCCAATGTCACTTGAGGAGTCAGAACGAAATAATATTTTTTTCATTGCTTTTTTTGTTCTATATGTGCGTTTATTTCATATATATAAGGATTTTCAACTAATATTTTTAGAAGCTCTTCGTAAGAAAAATCGGTTCTGCAATCAAGATATTTATATACGGCTTTTATTGCCTCATAATCTGCTGCTTCATCCAAAGTCAACCGATATTTTGAATTATCTCTACTATCTGAAAAACAACCTATTGAGAACTCTTCTTGATGTGTCGTATGTATAAACGTAGTCACGTGTTCTCTTTCAAACGTTGTTTTTGCATTATCAAATGCTTTAACTAACGCATCAAACGTAAATATTTCAATATCCAATCCTCTTGGATATGTTCTGTGGAAGATGTTGGAGTAGTAGTCATAAGAGTTGTTTTTAAATTTGCTCAACATCTGCTCGAGAATATCTTGATCAATTAAAGGACAATCAGAAGTTAATCTTACAATAGTATCTCCAACTTTTGCGCCAAATGCTACTGCAGCTTCATAATAGCGTGCTAAAACATTTTCTATATCTCCCTTATAATACCCGATATTGGCATTATTGCATAGCGTCACTATATCTTCTTCGCTTCCATCATTGGTTGTAGCAATAATAATATTGGATGTATAGCGGGAGAGTCTTTGTATCATAACTTCTAAAACAGTTCTGCCACATAGAGGAAAGAGTACTTTTGCCGGCAGTCGTGTCGAACCCATCCTGGCTTGAATTATAATATAGAGTGAAGGACTAGCTGTGTTCATTTACAATATCTACCAGTGTATCAATAATATAGTGTTGTTCTTTATGGCTTAAACTATAATAGATAGGCAAAGAAAGGGCAGATTGATAATAGCTGTCCATCACCGGTGTATTTTCTTTTCCATAGCCACGTTCAACATAAAAAGGTTGTTTATTGATGGGAATATAATGCAGCTGCAAGCCAATCATTTTGTCTCTCATTTTCATAAACAACTCAGCTTTTGTAATTCTCAACTTTGAAAACTCAATGTTAACTACATACAAATGATATGCAGAGTTTTCACTAAACGTATATAGAGGCAATATAATTTTAGAATTTTTAAAAGCATTATCGTACGTCTTTGCTATATTACGTCGTTGTTCTAAAAAGAGGGGAAGCCGCCTCATTTGTGATATACCCAATGCACACTGAAAATCAGTAATTCGATAGTTATATCCTAACTCTTGCATCTCATAATACCAAGGATTTTGATTTCCTTTTCTATCATAAGCTAAAGCTCTGTTTTTAAATGTAACTTCATCACGTGTCATGCCGTGATTTCTCAATAAAATAAGTTTTTGATATATTGCTTGAGAATTTGTTGTAACAGCACCACCTTCACCGGTAGTTAAGTGTTTGACGGGATGAAAAGAAAAGATAGAACACTCTGAATTAATACAACTTCCAGCTGATACACCATTATTTACTGCACCTATGGAGTGAGCACAGTCTTCTAATACTACAACACCATACTGTTTTCTTAATACTTGTAGCTTCATTTGGTTTAGTGAATTTCCAGAAAAGTGTACTCCATATATTGCCTTTATATTAGGATCATTTTTTAAATACTGTTCACACATATCCAAATCAATATTTCCATCTGGTGTTATATCTACAAAAATCGGGGTGGCTCCTGCATATACAATAGTATTAGCAGTAGCCAAAAAAGAATTTGGTGTAGTCAGAACTTTGTCACCATGATTTAGTAGTGCTAAAGAAGCGATATGAAGCGCCGCTGTACCACTTGAGACAGCTACTGCATATTTCGCTCCGCAATACTCACTAATAGCTCTTTCAAACTCCTCTATTTTTGGTCCGGTTGTTAAAAAATCTGATTGCAATGCATCTATAACAGCGTTGATATCATCTTGAACTATATTTTGTCTGCCATAAGGAATAAAATTCATGCTATTTCTCTAGCAACGCAATCAACTCTTCACGTGTCAACCATTCTGTATTACTACATGAGTCATAAGCAAATCCTGATGCAACCAATGACCCTGCTTCACCCAGTGCATTCTTTGAGTAGTCTCTACTTTCTCCCGAAAACTCAACACTAGGAGTAATAACAAAAAAATCTTCGTATTCATAGGTTAAGTGACTATCATCTGATGGGCACATAGTTTCGTGAAGCTTTTCACCGGGACGCATACCAATTATTCGGTGGGGCAGGTCAGGAGCTAACGCTTTTGCTAATTCTGTAATATGCATTGATGATGCTTTTTGAACAAAAATTTCTCCTCCTTGCATCCGCTCAAAATTTTTCAAAACAAAATTTACGCCCTTTTCGAGTGTAATTAAGAACCGTGTCATGCGAACATCTGTAATGGGGAGTTCTTTTGCCTTTTCATCAATGAGTTTTTGAAAAAAAGGAACAACCGAACCTCGTGAGCCTATAACATTCCCGTATCGTATTACAGAAAATTTAATATCTCTAGAGCCTGTCATATTGTTAGCTGCAACAAATAGCTTATCGGAGACAAGCTTTGTTGCACCATACAAATTAACGGGATTGGCAGCTTTATCGGTAGAGAGTGCAATAACTTTTTTTACTCTATGATGCAAAGCAGCTTTAATGACATTTTCAGCACCGTTGATATTTGTCTTAATACACTCCATTGGATTATACTCTGCAGCGGTAACGTGCTTAAGCGCTGCAGCATGAATAACATAATCCACACCCATCATCGCTTCTTTTAAGCGCTCTACATCACGTACATCACCAAGAAAATAACGCATACATTCACTATTAAACTGCTGTGCCATTTCATATTGCTTTAACTCATCTCTTGAAAATATAATAACCTTATTGGGCTTATACTTTTTAAGTATGATTTCTGTATATTTCTTGCCAAAACTACCTGTTCCGCCTGTTATGAGTATGTTTTTATTATTAAACATTATTGTCCTCTACCGTTTCTAATAAACTTTCACGCTTTAAATTGTCTATTATATCATAAAGATCTTTTGCATCAACATTGATGGTATCGGCAACTTCTATAAGATCTTTACTTCCATCTGCGTAAGTAATAAAGTTCATCATTGTCTCGACAGCTTGACGAGACTCTTTATTTGATAGAGTCGGGTAAAGACCTCGCTTTCCAAGTTGCGGTTCACAAAGTGTTTTTATTTTATAATTTTCATTTTTTTCTAATAGCAGTATGGTATTTTTCACCATATTAAACCCACCTTCTAAGCCAGAGGGAGTAATTAAATCTAAATTATCCAAAGAGGTATGGTATTCTGGGTACTCATGATACTTTGATCTGCATATAGTGACAACGGGTAAATCAACACCGGGAAAACAATACTGTCTTTCGTCACTTGCCCTATCAAGAAAACTGTAATAGACAACCTCTTCACCACTGTTTCTTAAGATATGTAAAGCTGCCCTATCTGCCAGGGAATTACCACTCCTTGATGGAACAAACGAATAGACACGCTCATCCCCTATAGTAGTAAGATTAAATCCTGCAACAACATCTCTTTTTAATATATCTAAGTTTTTACTTATATAGCATATTGAGCCTATCGTTTCAGGTATAAAAATTATTCGGTAAGAGTATTTTCTATGCTTCAATGCTTTAATATAATGTACCAAAGCCATTGCAACAACGGGGCCTGAAAGCTCATTATTTGCCATAGACGGATGACAGATATAGGTAGATAAAAAAATCTCCTTTTTACTTCTGCCTGAAATAAGTATCTCTGCATAGGTTAAAGAGCCTTGAATATGAGAAGAGTCGATTTTTACTCGATATTTTTTACTACGATCTAAGGTCTTGTACTGATTATAGCTTAAACAAATCCCCCATCTTTTAGTATAGTATGATGTAATGTAAGGAATTGCCTCTGGTAGATTTTTCAAATAATATAGGTGTTCATCTAATTCTGAAAAACTCATTTCTCTATCTACAGCAATAGAATAGCCAATTACATGTAAATTATTCTCTTGAAAATCTACAATTTTTTTGCCTTCTTCGTCCATAAGAAAGGCATCATTTATCTTCCACTCCTGTGGTACAGTCCAGTCATAACATTGTGTTCCGGTGGGAATCTCATAAATTTTTAATTCCGGAACAATCTCTTTAATATATTCTAGTGTCTTTCTAACACCATCACCCGTGATACTTCTATTTATTGGGAACAAATCACTTGCCCATTTGTACATAGCTTTTCCTATATTAATCATTACAGGTTTTTGCAATTAAAGTATTATTTAAAACAAGATATTTTAGTCCCGAGTTTTCAAAGACGTGCATTGCGTCTGCAATGTCATTAACAACCGGTAAACCGTGTAAGTTATAGCTCGTATTTAATAAAGCGCCAATACCCGTAATCTCTGAAAACTTTTTAATAAGTTCATAATATTCCGAATTTTGTTCTTTAGTTAAAATTTGAGGTCTTATTGTTTCATCATAAGGATGGGTACCGGCTTTAATATCGCTTAATAATTCCTTTTTAGTATCCATAGCAATAGCCATATAAATTGATGCTAGTCCTTTAGGGTTTACTAAATATCTATCTTCGTATGTATCTAAAACTGTTGCTGCAAAAGGCATCCAAAAATCTCTTCCTTTAATTAATTCATTGATATATTGAACAATACCCGGATTTGAAGGATCTGCTAAAATACTTCTGTTTCCTAATGCTCTTGAGCCAAATTCCATTTTACCAACAACTCTTGCAATAACTTCTCCATTAGCCAACAGTGTTGCTATGACATCATTGTGTGCTTTTGATATTGAATATTTATCATTTAGTTTATGTTTTACTATATATTTTTGAACATCGTCTACTGTAATTTCTGTACCTAAATACAAGTTTTTCAATGGTTTGTTTTTAATATTATTTTCATAGTTTGCAAAATAACACGCGCCAATACTTTGAGATTCATCAGAAGATGATCCTGCAATAAAAAGATCATCGACACACTCTAAATCACTTATGGCTTTATTGGCTTTAACATTCATGGCTACCCCTCCACTAAAGACAAAGTTTCTAAAACCAATTTCTTTATGTGCTCTTTCAAATAATTCATTTAGCATATTTTCGGTATATTTTTGAACAGCTCCTGCTATATTATCAAACCTATGATATTTTAGCTTATCGTTTAAATACTCATACAAATTATTTGGTCTATCTTTATAAATTATTTTAAGACCGTCAAACTCTAATAACTCTTCAAAAACTTTAACCACTTCCTTAACGTAACTATTTTTAGCATATGGAGCTAGTCCCATTACCTTAAATTCATGTTCTAATGGTTTCATTCTAAGATATAATGTTATCATCCTGTAAATTCTACCTATGTCACATTGATCACTGTCAGCTACAAGTGTAAATTTGTCATTTTCTATTCTCCATACTGTTTGATTACGTCCATCTCCATTTGCATCTACTGTAATCGCTATTGTTTTATCTCTTTTATTTGGGTTTGCAAAATATCCGTACATAACATGGCATGTATGATGATCGTAATAATGCACTTTGGATTCATCAACTTTCATAAATTTAGCAATATCTTTGGTAATTAAATTCTGCATTTTGACCTGAAGCGTTGCTTTGTCTAAATCATAAAACTCTAATGGAATGTTATGAAAAGTTTTCTCATTGTTGTATTTTTTATCAAATACCTGTTTTGCATATGCTTTTACATAGGGTTGCCCCGATAATTTTGGTTTCCAGTAATCCTCCATCATATCAATATAGTCGGCAATACTGAAAACCGCATCAATTGGGTACTGAATATTGTTGATGTCTGTCCTCTCTATGGTAGACATCGCAACAATATCTATAGTGTCGTTATTTAATTGAAATGTTTTCATTATATATGCTACTGCATTTTCCGGAAAACAGGTTTCGTTTTTTCGTTTCGTAAAACGTTCTTCTTGAACAGCGCATACAACTTCTCCGTTTATTGTTAATGCTGCAGATGAATTGTGACCATCAAATATACCTATTACTGTCATCTATTTTCTTTGACCTTTTCCAAAATTTTAGACTCTTTTTGCTAGTGCTTTTTTTACCACTTCCAAATGTTTCTGTGGTATGATACCACAGAAATACACTAAAAATAAATATATAACATATAATAAAAACAACATAACAAAAAGACTTACTGTTTCATTTGTTATTATTATTGCTATATAGGGTTGAATAAACATATAAAAGAAGAATATTGCCAAGAGACACCCAATCAGAATAACTGTTTTTTTAATTTGAAATTCAAAATAGTTGCCTATTTTTGTATTGATATAGAGTTGAATCACTATATACAACTGTGTGATAAGTGTACTGATAAAGGCTCCCATATAAAAATATTTTGGGATAAGAAATAAGTTTAATAAAGCATTAATAACTAAGGCAGAAAAAAAGATAATACTTAATTTTTTTAATAATTTACTCAGCATTAGCTCATGTTTTAAAATACTAGCTATGAGTGTCGCTAAAAACATCAGTGACACAATAGGGAATACAACAGCAGTTTGTAGATACTCCTCTTTTCCAATAAACAGCACTATTTTATCTGCCAATAAAGAGATAATTAAAAGCATGCCACTTAAGTAGACTATAAATCCTTTAATAAGCTCTATGTATAATAAAAACTTTTTCTCTTTGTTAGTACTGTTGTACTCATTAATATAAGGCATAGCAATAAGAAATACCGTGCCGACAATAAAACCGTTTAATATGTTAAAGGTAATAGATGAAAAAGAGTAATAAGCAACATGTTCATTTGAACTCAATATAGCCAACATTACTTTATCGGTAATTTCAAGTAAAAATGAGCCTATGAGGGCAAAATATGTTCCAAAACCAAATTTAATAGCAGATTTTGCAAAATGTTTATCTGGAAAAAGTTTTTTTACTTTAAATAAAAAGTATTCTTTTTCTTTCATATAAATATAATAAATGCCAATAAAAATTAAAATAGCCATAGATATTAATTGACTTAAAAAGATATGTTTTAAATTCAACTGAATAAAGAAAAAAGGCACAATCCACATTGACTGTAAAAAGAAGGTCCATACTTGAAAAAACAACACATATTTTGAATAGGCCAAATAGCGAGCTATTGTCATCGAAACGGTTGTTATAATCACCACTAGCAATACATAAGTATAAGCCTCGTTAAACAACTCTATATTTAACCATAATAAAATTTTACTTGATACTAATTCGCTATTTAAGATAATAAAAAAACATATAGACAATAATAATAGCAACTCCATTATTGTCCAAAAAAAATGCTGTTTTTGTTCAATACTTTTTGATGATGATATCTCAATATTAAAATATTCATGAGTATTCAAAGATAAAATCACTCCTCCAAAAGAGATGAATAACATAAAAAGGTTATATGCACCATATTCATTGACTTCTAGCTGTTTAACCAGAAATATTCCTACAAAAAATCTTGCGCCAATTTTTAAAAATGAAAAAATGGAACTAATAATTGAATCATTAATAATTTTTTGCATTTAATTTGATAACTTTTTTAGTGCGACTAATCTTTCAAACTCAGTTATAAAACTATGGTATATATTTTCTCTGTTCTCCTTGCTCATTGAAATTGATTGTCCATAGTTAATAAAACTACCATCTTGTAGTGACTTTAAATAAGCTGCAATATATCTTTCTAATTCATTTTCATATACTTGCATATCAATATTTAACAATTTATGATTTTTGAGAGATTTGGAAAGTTCATCTATATTATCAATTTTATTGGTATATTTAAAGCTTGAATAGAACATATTTCCTAAAAGGAAAACAGGCTTTTTAAGTAGAATAGCCTCCCATCCAATTGTTCCTGATAATGCCATAACCCCCAATGATTTTTCTATTAAATCTCTAGAGTTTTCCCAAGGATTAATCAAGCGAACGTTGGGATATGATTTTAGTTTATTGTAAAAATTTAACTCTCTATGTCCCAAGTCAGAATAATGTTCTTTTACATACAACTTGGCATTAATTGGAATTTTTTTTGCTATGATATCAATAGCATACAGCTGCTTTTCATAATTTTGTGCATTGACAAGCGTCGTTGCCTCAGGTTGAAAATGTAACCCAAAAAGATAAAACTTTTCTCCTTCAATAGACTTTTTATAAAACCTTTTATGATATTGATACTTTAAATAAAATTTTAATTGTCTCAATGGAGAAGCATCTTTATCTTTAAATACCATATAATCAAAAAAATCTTTTTTTTCAAGAAGATATATTGGATATCGGATTAGCCCTTTTAGTAATTTAATATTAATAGCAGGCTTTTTCCCATAAACATTCATGTACTCTGGTTTTGTTTTTTTTAAACGGTACTCTTTAATAAACTCTTGACTACTGTTTATTTCTATTTCGGAAAACTGGTTGTCCCTATAGTACTCATCGAGCAAATAATTTGTTGAGTGTTCATCATCAGTAAAAAAGAATTTTTTGTCACTATAATTTCTTGCTTCACTAACTCCAATATATCTTATATTGTGTGCAATACCAATTTTATAAAATATAAAGGCAGAAAAAGAAGCAATATTTTCATTTACAAAAAAAGTTATTTTCTCTTTTTCTATTAAATCCAAATAAAATAGTATATGTAATTTAATGAACTTTATTACATCATCATAACCATAATAGATTAAAAATCTATCAGTATATAATATACTCCACAACGAATCAATATTATATTTTTTTTCCATATCTTCTAACTCAATTGAAGAAAGCAACTCTTGATTATTCCAATTAACTCTCAAATATTCAGTGATGTTATATATATTATTTCTACATTTATTATCATTTAAATTTATATTTTCTCTTTCTTGATGTATCAAATAGCAAGTTTTTATTCCTCTTTCCTCGCATTCCTTTCCAATGTATGAGAAGATTTTAGAAATTCCAGATCTAGCATAAAAGCAAATATTTTCGTTACTCATTAAAAGTCTCTTTTTGTTATTAGGTTTTGGCCAATAAATTGTTCTAAGTAGTAGTACACTTCAAAAAAATCAATATCCAACTGCTGCACAATTTCTGATAATCTTGTTTTTCCATTAATCATATATAGAAGATTATTATTAAATTTTTTAAAATTTTCTCTGTCATTTACGGCATCGAAATAGAGTCCACGCTTTGAAAGCTTAGGGGGAAGTGTCATGGTATACATCGGTATATAGTCTTTCTCTAAAATTTCTATAAACGTTTTTGATACCTCTAGTGCTTGCCATAAATATTCTGGTTTAATTATTTCAGGAGTATCTTTACTTGTATGGTAATACTTAAATGGATGTCGTTGTAAAGCCACCCCGGGAATTTTAAAAGTTGGCCATTCAAACGATCGTTCATCGTTACCATATCCATCAAAAAAATCAAGATGTCCATAATCAATTCCTTGATGCTTTAATGCCATCTCCAAGATATGATCGAAACAGGTATTCCCATTTAACGAATGTTTAATTTTTAGTTGTTCTCCCGCTCCTACCATCTCTAGATTAAGTTGGCACAAAGTATTATCAAAGTCTTCTAAATTATTATACATATGTACAAAACTTCCTATCGTTTCTGGAAATATAAGTAATTGATAGGTATATTTTCGTTTTGGAAGCTTTTGTAATGACTGCATCAACTCCAATCCAACAACACAGCCGGTAAGATCATCATTGCACAACTGCTCATCAATATGCGCTGCAATACAGATGGTCTTACTGGATTCACCTTTTAATACCCATTCAGCAACTTTCATGCTATTCTCTTTTTTTTCAACTTCTATTTTAATGTAATATTTTTTGCTTTCATCAAGTTGATCTACAATGTTTTGTGATAATGATATTCCCCATTGAGGTGCTTCAAGATTGAATCCAAGTCGATGTTGAAACATAAATACATCCTTAAGTTTAGGGTGAACCAATGCATGTTCTATAATTTCTTTTTTACTAAACCATCCTTCAATAGGTTCGCTATATGCAGATACAAACAATATTTCATCTTCCAGTGAAACAAGAACATTTCCTTTTTCATCTTTCAAAATACCTGAAGTTGCTTCCCAGCTAAAGGGAACAACCCAATCTTCACACACTAAACCTGATGGATATTCATAAATTTGTAATTCATCATAAGCGTCTTTTATGATCTCATAAGCCTTATCCATTCCTGGTGAATTAAATCGGCGCGCTAAAGGAAAAATATTTTTTATGATTGTCATCATTTTATTTTTAGAGTTTTGTTCTATTTTTAACAAAAAATCTCCTAGTTTTAATTTATTGTCTTATTCTTAAAAAATATACTATTTTCCCTTAATAAAACTAACAATTTTTTCACATGCATGACCATTCCCGTAAGGGTTATATGCCTGACTCATTTTCTCAAATGCTTCTTTTACATGTAAAAGTTTTTGAGCTTCTTCAATAATCTTCTCTTTACTTGTTCCCACAAGTTTAACCGTTCCTGCTTCGAGTGCTTCTGGGCGTTCTGTGGTGTCTCTCA
>CAYZUN010000056.1:0-14391 GCA_964481625.1 uncultured Sulfurimonas sp. | reverse complement strand
CATGTTGTCAATGTCGTAGGTATATGGGGTTTTTGTACCGGTTCCATCGTCTACGTAGCGGGTATTTTCGGCATTTAAGTTCATGTAACGCATCCCGAGTTCAACATCAAAATTATGATTTAATGAGAAATTTACTCCAATATCTCCGCCTGCATATCCTTGCGATATTTCACGTACTTGACCTTGCGCGTCATCAAACTCCATATTCATAATACCGACATTAACTCCTGCAAAGAGATTGAAGTTCGATGTGAATCTAAAAATATATTGCAGTTCTGCTCCAAATGAGTTAGCATAATCAAACTGGTCACTCACACTATACGTGCGACCACTTAAAAAAATGCGATAGGTCTGTCCCTCTGCACCAATTTTAAGACCAAACGATGCAGGACTTTGAGAATCACTCAGTCCTGCATTACTGCTCAAGTCAAATGAATTGACACCACCCTCGATTCCTACTAACGATTGCGTATTCCAATCACCTGCTTGCAGTGACAGTGCCAACAATGGTACACCAATTAGTTTGACTAGTTTTTTCACTCTCTCTCCTTAATTTAATTCTGAACTAAATCGGCTTGGTACTTCAACCGTTACCGTTCCTTCTTCACCCGGTTTTGCAGTAATAAAAACCTCATAATCCACACTACGATCACATCCGGTAAAGATATTATCCAGTATGGTGCTTGAATCAAAGAAGAGATTATTGGCACTTAAATTACTCGTGTTTCCATCTATAAAAGTGATATCGCTTGTAGAGATACCTCCTTTACTTCCTACTAAAGCCTGTGGACTTGCATAACCATACTGCATCGTATAACCCGTATCTATAATGTCGATGCTACTTGAACCACGACCCCAATACATGGTACCCACGCCGGTGTACGAGACTTGTCGAACTTCTTTAATACCGACACCGCTTAAAAATCGTTTGTAAGCATTACCGATTCGAACCACTTTATTGACGCTATTAGAGTAGCCTAAAATATTGGCAGCGACAAAAACATCGGCACCCACTAACGGATAGTCATAAAACAAATTAACAATGCTTGTACCGTTTTTATCTAATTGAAAAACATCACCATTTGGTACTACTCGAACATTGTAATGACCAATAGTACTATTACAGCTACTCTCTCTAAAGTTATGTCCAACAACATAACGTAAATTATTTGCCGGAATATTTGGATTTTCAACATACTCCTCTTTAAGTCTTAGTCTCGTATTACTCACAATTTCAAGAATCGTCCAACTCCCTAATGCCGGATATTTATAGGCATTATCTGTCGGTGTAAAGGTAATGAGCTTATCATTGTCACTATCAATATTGGCAAAGCTGTGGTCACCTACCGTATCAAAATAAGTAACTCCACCGGCACTACTAATAGTACCGGCGCCGTTTAAGTCATACAAATACCCAAAGTCACCCAGACCACCACCGTTTCGTTCTGTAGAGAGATGGTTAGGATCATCCGCCGGCCCAATAATAGCTGATACAGTAAAGGTCGGTTCCGTATTGACCGGATTACCGTATTGATCTGCCACGTGAACAACCAACTCATCTTTAAATGCTCCTTGAGCACCGTCTTTAATTGAACCGTTCTTTGTAATAGAGAGTGTCGTAGGAGGACCAGAGAAAATTACTACACTCTTTATTTCGGTTTCTACCTTATCTAACCCTTGCGTATCTTTAAATGAAACCTGCACTTCAAAATCGACAAGACCTGAAATAGTATTGGTCTTTATATAAGCATTGACCGGATTCTTTCCTCCTCCTAAAGAGAGCGAAGTGCTCTCAACTCCGTTAGAGTCAGCTAAAACTGCTAGCGTTGGTCGTTTTGAGGTAATTGTCACATCGCTAATTCTGTCAGCTTCAACAACCGAGCCTTCTTTCGTTTTTAACACCAGTGTAAAGGGTGTTAACGCATCAAGGTTTAAAGTATTGTCTGCTCCCACTCCAAAGTCAATCACATACTCTTGCAAATCGGGTTGCGGTGTCGTTGTGTCCAAATCAAAGGTGACATTCACGTCGGCACATTCAGCGTTACTATCAGGTGCTTTATCGCAAAAACGGTACACCACCCACGATTTTGCTAAATTTTGAACCGTTCTGTTTAAGTCGGCAGGTCCTACATAAGTAAATGTTGCTTTACCATCTTCAATAGCCGCATCAATACTTGGAGCAATTCTACCAATGTCTACTGA
The DNA here is from genome assembly GCA_964481625.1 of uncultured Sulfurimonas sp. Classification (GTDB taxonomy): domain Bacteria; phylum Campylobacterota; class Campylobacteria; order Campylobacterales; family Sulfurimonadaceae; genus QNZR01. Next base: position 12,189 of record CAYZUN010000056.1, on the reverse strand, counting down.
GCCTGAATTCTCTGAAGGGTATGAGACTCTTACAATACCACTGCCAACCGGTGCATTGTTAACATCAAATCCAAAAATATCAATTGGTACACTTTTAGAATTTTCTGAAATAATAATGGTACCTCCAAAATAACGAAGCGCATTGATTTCTAAATCGCTCACAATTGGGGCATCCGGAGAAAACTGTACCGACCATACCGTAGGATTACTCGCCGGATTCTCTTTGTAGCGGAACGTAAAATCTGCCGTTGTACCTGCAACCAAAGGATCCGGTGCAGTGTATTCAAATACCGCTTTACCATTGGAAATACTCACTTCTGACTCTTTAAAAAGTCCTAAATTACTAGTAGATGGATACTGTACTAAAATGGTTCCATCACTCAGCGGTACATTGTTATCATCCACCACCAACAAGGTCACATTAATTTTTTCTCCCGCCACGGTAATAACAGAAGGAGCACCCTCTACACGAATATTTGGATTAATTGCGGTTCCCCCTGATGAGGAATAACTCACTTCAAACGTTTGAGAGACTGAGGTATTGGCAACATTTTGTACCGTGAATTGAGCAGGTGAAAGCTGTGTTGCTTTTGAAAGGTCAGATGGAGCCGTGTAAATAAATGTTCCTCTTCCATCATTAATAGCAACTTTTGCCGGTACGGTACCGGCATCAATGCCTGATGTAATGGCAGTTGAAGGGTATTTAATTTGAACTTCGCCTACAGCAACGCCTACACCGCTAGCTGTAAAGGCATAAACTGAAATTTCTTTGGTCTCTTTAGACTGCGTTACGGTAAACGTTGACTCCGATAGAACAATTTTAGTAATAGTGTCTGCATCGGTACCTCCACCGGTGCCCGCATTGTCAGATACCTTTTTAAAGGTTATGTTTAACACTGCCTCGTAGCCGTTCTCGCTATAAAACTTAAACTGTGTACCTGTTATGCCAAGATCTACTAAATCATCTATATTTGCCGGTGGAACATAGGTAAACGTTGCAATACCGCCTGAGAGTTGAACAACCCCTGGTAACATCGTCCCTGAAGGTGTCGTAGTGTTTTGATACTGCGCAGTAATATTGCCCTCAGTATTTAAAACATTAGCTGAGTTAAATGCACGAACAAAAATAGAAACTTGACCCGTAGTATCATCAATGACAATACTATTTCCATTGGCAATAGAGAGGCTTGCCACCTCTTTTGAACCGGTTGCACCTCCACCGATTGCAGCCGTGAAAGGACTCTCTTGAGAGTTGTTGGTTCCACAACCTGTTAATATAAAAAACGAGAAAAAAAGTATAAAAATATACGACCATTTGATTTGTAACGACATATTGTTCCGCCCTTGTTTGAGGAGTTTTGTAATATTTAACGATTATTGATGATTATAACCGAAACTATTTTAACCTTGCTTTAAAAGATTTTACTCTGCTGGATTATATCGGATGTTTGTAGAAAAATGTTAATTTTTTTCACAAATATTTTTGGCACACACTACTGCTGAACTAAATGCCCATTGAAAATTGTAACCGCCTAGCTCACCGGTAACATCAACTACCTCACCAATAAAATAGAGTTCGCGATGCTCTTTGCTCATTAATGACTCAGCATATAAACCCTTGCTGCTCACACCTCCTCGGCTCACTTCTGCTTTAGAAAAACCAAAATTACCTGCAGGTGCGAAACAGTAGTTTTTTAACTGTTTTAATTGCTCTTTTTCATTGTCATTTAAACGATTACAAGGTTTATCTTCAATGTCAATATGTTCTAAAAACAGCTTCATAAAACGCTTTGAGAGAGGAATGGCAGTAGAAATCAACTTTTTACTACTCTTTAAAACTACATGTAAATTGTCATTAGGTAAAAAATCAATGCAAATATCTCCTTTTTTCCAGTAAAGTGATGCGCTAAGGATTGCAGGACCGCTAATGCCTTTATGTGCAAACAACAACTCTTCTTCTACTGTTTTAGAATTTTCATGTGAAGTGCCCGTAAGGTATATTTTAACCATGCAGCTAATACCGCTAAGTTCTTTCATCCAAAACTGCTCTTTTTGTACCGTCAAGCCTACAAGAGCCGGAGTAAAAGCAAGCGTATCTAGTTCAAAATCAGATGCTATTTTTAAACCGATATTGCTCGCGCCAATACTTTTGTAGCTCTCACCGCCCGTTGCAATCACCAGCTTTTTTGTCATAAAAATTTCTCTGTCGGTACTCACACTGTAAAGCTCATTTTCAAAGGCAACCGATTGGATTTTATGAGAATAAAAAAACTCCACGCCCTTGCAGCGATGCAAGAGCAGATTAATAATCTCACTCGAACTCTGTTTACAAAAATAATAACGTCCTTTGCGCAGTTCAAGCTCAACCTGATTTACATGTAAAAAATTCAGTAAATCTTCTTTACTAAACTCTTTTAAAATATGTTCAACAAAGGCTTCATCACCTAAAAAATGCTGCGCTGTGACATTAACATTAGTAATGTTACACTTTGAGCCACCTGAAATCTTGAGCTTTGCTGCCGCTTTATCGTTGCCATCAATAACACCAATATGCAAGCGAGAGCCTTGCTTTAACTCACCTGCACACATCAAGCCACTCGCACCTGCACCTAAAATAAGAACATCAAATATTTTTTTCATTAGAGGTAGCATAACGCATACGCTATAATGTCACCATTAAATGAAGGTGAAAAATGAGTAAAAAAGTACATATCGTCTCACTAGGATGTACCAAGAATCTGGTGGATACCGAAGTGATGATGGGACGATTAAAGTTTTATGAGATGACTGATGATTCAAGCAGTGCTGATGTGATTATTGTCAATACCTGTGGATTTATTGACGCAGCTAAAGAAGAGTCACTCAATACCGTACTCAATCTCGACAGCAGCAGAAAAGAGGATTCGGTACTGGTGATGGCCGGATGTCTTTCAGAACGCTACAAAGAGGAGCTATCAAAAGAGCTTAAAGAGGTTGATATCTTCACGGGAGTTGGTGATTATGACAAAATTGATGAACTTTTAGCCCAAAAACAGAGCCGTTTCAGTGAGGATGTCTACCTCATTGATGGCGAAGAGCGGATTGTAACGGGTTCGACGTATCACGCTTACATTAAACTTTCAGAAGGATGTAATCAGCAGTGCAGTTTCTGTGCGATTCCCTCATTTAAAGGAAAACTTCATTCACGTGATTTAGATTCAATCGCTCATGAAGTTGAAGGACTTGTTAAAAAAGGCTATTATGACTTTAGTTTTGTCTCTCAAGACTCTAGCTCATACCTGCGTGATCAAAATATTTCTGATGGACTCATTCATCTCATTAAACGCATAGAACTTATTGATGGCGTTAAAAGTGCCCGTATTCTCTATCTTTACCCATCGACTACAACATCAAAACTCATTAAAACAATCGGTGATTCTAAAATTTTTCACAACTATTTTGATATGCCGATTCAACATATTAATGACGATATGTTACGCATGATGAAACGTGGTTTTGGTGAAGAGAAAACTGTTGAACTGCTCAATCAGATGCGTGCACTGCCAAATAGTTTTGTGCGAACAAGCTTTATTGTCGGACATCCGCAAGAGAGTAAGGTAATGTTTGAGCAGATGTGTGACTTTGCCCAAAATTTTAAGTTTGAGCGCATCAATGTCTTTAGTTATTCCGATGAAGAGACAACGCCGGCTTATGATATGCAAGATAAAATTGATGTGGACACTATTGCTTCACGTGCTCAAATTTTAGGTGATATTGCTGCTAGTATGACGCAAAAAAGTTTAGAGAATGAAGTTGGGCATGAGATTGAACTCATCATTGATGGTAAGAGTGATGAACATGAGTATCTCTTAAGTGCACGAAAAACGCTCTGGGCACCTGAAATTGATGGTGAAATCTATGTAAACGAATATCAACTTGATGGCGAACTAGAGTTTGGTGTGATCTACAAAGCACGCATTACTGACATTGCCGGAGACAAACTCCTTGCCTGTGTCATTAAATAGTGAAGCGCTTGACTTTTTACAAGAGAAGAAAAACCTTTTAGCCTTCTCCGGCGGCACCGATTCGAGTGCTCTCTTTCATCTGCTGCACCAACACAATATCGCATTTGACATTATACATGTAAACTACAATACACGCTCACAGAGTCACGATGAGCAGAGACATGCTTTAGAGTTAGCGCAACACCATCAAAAAAAATGTTTTACCAAAAATGTCTCGCTTGCATCTTCAAATTTTGAACACACTGCCCGAACCCTACGTTATGATTTTTTTCATGAAGTGATGGTAAAAAACTGTTACAATAATCTCATTACCGCGCATCAACTTAATGACCGTTTAGAGTGGTTTTTGATGCAGTTATGCAAAGGATCGGGTCTTAATGAACTGCTTGGAATGCAGAGTGTGGAACAACGAGAACATTACCGTCTTATTCGCCCGATTTTACATGTAGATTCTGAGACCATTCATCACTACCTTAACAGCAATAGCATTACCTACTTTATTGATGAGAGCAATAGTGACCAACGATTTAAACGCAACCGTTTTAGAGAACAATATGCTACGGCATTAATTAAAGAGAGTGCACCCTCAATTGCTAAAAGTTTTGAGTTTCTTACAGAAGATTTGAGTGTGCTGTTTGAGCCTTGTGAAATATTACATGTAAATGAGTTGAGCTACTTTAAGCTCCCAACAAATCGCCGCTCTATTGTAATCACTATTGATAAAATCTTAAAACAACGCGGTTATCTCATGGGTCAGAATGAAAAAAATAGACTAAAATCTGAAAATTCACTGGTTGTCGGAAGAACGTTTATTGTTGCCATTGACAAAGCGTACTGCTTCATTGCACCCTATGTTACAACCGTAATGAACAAACCCTTTAAAGAGCAGTGCAGAATTTTTAAAATTGAACCTAAACTACGTGGCTATTTGTACCGAGACAACCAAAGTTTTAAGCTTCTTCTCTCACTCCCCAAGAGCTGAAAAAATCTTTAGAGTGAATGACAATTTAATTAAATTTCCTTCACGCTCAAAACGAATTGGAAAATTCACACTTACAATCCAGTCACTCTTATTAATGCCTTCTAAAAAAGCATAAAAACTATTGGGTGAATCAATTTTAGATGTAGCATTCACTTCATAAAGCGTAAATGAGTCATCACTATCTCGCCGCTCCAGTTCATTCAGTTTTAAATTCTCAAAATAGACACTGTTAATCTTAATAAAACGTTCCGTATTAAAGGAATTTTCATAGGCTGCTATAATGTGTTTATTACTCGATTGCAGTTGGCGCAACTCTTTAAAGACTTCATCATGCCACATATTAAACTGTGCTTCATTTGCCGCATATTTTTTCATCTCAAGTCGTTCTATACGATACGTTTTTCCTTCAGGAATCAGCGCTAAAAACGCAAACAACAGTACAAAAACCAATAGTAAAAATGACAATGAGAGGAGATAAATATTCTGTCGTGAAACGGTTAACTTCATAATGCCTCCTCATCTAAGTAGTTTGTCGATACAAAATGGTACCAGCCATTTTCTAGCGGATAAAAATCACTATAGCTCTTATGAAAAATAGAACGCAGCGGTGCTTGAAGTAAAAACTCATAAACGTCTTTATTAGGGGTTACCCCATACAGTATGAGTGCATCTTTTTGTAAAACTGCTTTAGAGAGGGTAATTCTCTGCGGCACTAAATCAAAAAGATTTTTAATGCTGTCTTTAAGGACACTGTTTGAAGTAGATACTCTTTGAAAATGCGCTGACTCTTTCTTAATAAAAGTAATCTGTGTGTCCATATCTGCAATACTGCGGTTAATATCACTAATGCGGTTATCAATAGCTACTGCTTTATTTGCAAATTCATTACTCTTATAGAGCAAAAATCCATAGGTAGCAAAGAGAATAAAAAGTGTCATGGAAAAAAAGAAAATCACTAACTTTAGCTCCGGGGTTAAAACTGTTTTTACTCGAGGGGTAATAAAACTATGATACATGAAGCACCTCATCTTTACTGAGTGCCAGTAACTCCTCAGGTAAAATCACTCTCCTTATAATGACGGTTAAAAACAACTCCTCTTCTAAGTAGCGCTTAAGATCATCACCAGAGTCATTTCCGTCTGCAATATAGATTGTCTCAATAAACTCATTGTTATAGCGACTATCTTTATAGTACTCTTCCAATCTTTTTTGAATTAATATAAAACGATGATAATCCACTCCGAAGTCTTCTAATACCGGTTCAGAGCTCTCACCTGCCTCACTCTGAGCATCGCTAGTCTCTAAAGTCTCATCAGCAAAGTCATCCAACTCATGAATAGCATCAAGATCTTCAAGATCCGAAAGATCATCTAAAGCATCCAGATCATCAATGCTGATGCCATCATCATCGTCATCAAGATCAAAAGAAATCTCTTCCTCATCATTTTTATCATCAAACTCCGTACTTGTTGCACCATCATCAACTAACTCAAACGATCCAAAAATCAATGCACCGTTTTGATAGACAGCCATGGTAAGGTACTCTTCATAAATAAGTACGTAGAGCTGAGCTTTTGAGTTAATTTTATCTTTATAGAGTCTCTCAAGCAATGTAAAAGGTGAAAAAATAAAATCAATTCCGAAACTTTTAAACATTTTTTGAATATTGTCTAGCTCATATTTTGAACTGTATAGCATGTACTGGTCGTTGACACAGACTGTTTTTGAGAGCGAAATATCAGCATATTCTTGAGCCTGTTTACGATCACAAACAGGAATAGCACCCTGATTAATACCGCTGTTTAAAACGGCAATATAATAAAAAGGCGTCTCTGATATTACTTGATTAATAAACTCATGCATCTCTGATGAAGCTTGTGATGATTCAAATTCTACTCGACTCGAGCGGCACTCACTGCCCTCACACGTCATGATGATGACATCAATTTTATTTTTTAGAACAATAATGCCGACATAAACTTTAACATATAAGCGTTCAAACACTCTATTTAGTCCCATCAATTTCCTTACACAGCGGATGTGCTTTCATATATTGCTCTAATTTAGTAGCATTTCCAAGTTTAGTATAAATTTGAGTACTCACCATCGACGCATGACCCAAAAGTTCACTCACATCGGCAATTCGTGCACTATTGTTTAACAATATAGTAGCATAAGAGTGGCGCAATTGATGCGGTGTTGCCTTAATACCAATTTTTTTAAATGATTTTGTTACAATATATCTTAAACTACTTATCCTTAATTTTTCACCATCTCTTTCAAAAAGATAGCGCAAAGGTGTCTCAATCTTCCTATAATGATCTATTAGTTCTTTTAATGACGGGGGAAATGGAACCTCTCGCTCTTTTTTACCCTTACCGTAGATTCTAACAACATCATTGTGAATATCTTTTAATTGAAGATTTGAGAGTTCAGAAATACGTAATCCCAATAAATAAAGTGTTAAAATAACACTCTTGTCAAAAAAATCAAGTTGTTCTACTGCTTGCATTATATGTTCATGGGCAATAGGTTTGGGAAGTGTTTGCGCCACTTTAATGCTCTCATCTCCATACAGTGATACTGCTTCATCAACACTATTTAGATACTCACAAAATGAGCGTAATGCACTCACTTTTTTTGCAATAGTCTTTGATTTTTGAGACGCTATTTTCATCCGATACGACATAATATTTAAAACAGTCTCACCACTATCTTGAACATCAATTTCAATCATTTCAAATGCCTCTTTAAAGACATCATCATACGTTTTTATGGTTAAGTCAGAATAGCCCCGAAGCTGTTTTAAGTAATCGAAAAAATCGAATTTGTAATTATAAAGCGACTTTTTCATAAAGTTTCAGGAATTTTTCATAATACTGTTTAGACTCATCGACTAGATTTTCATCGATAACCACTGATGGAGAGATTTTTACATACTCATCAATCATAATGACACACATCGTTCGAATTTTGGCGCGATCGGCTTCACTGATTGAATCACCCTGTGCTAACTTTGAGATACGTGCCATGTAATCTTTAGCTTGCTTGTTGTAATCAACAAATTTCATAGCAACTTGACTCTGAGTCATAATGGTTGCAGCCATACGGTTGTAGCGATCTCGTTTAAATGCCTCTGTTGCCAGTTCTTGTGCTTCTTTATACTCACCTACTGCAAAATGGTATTTTGCCTGTAGCGATTGTTGATATGAAGGATTAAAAAAAAAGTAAAGTGCCATCGAGGCAATAAGCAGTACGCTGATGATAATCCAAGGTGAACTAAAACGCATGTTTCATTAACCCCTCTTCAATTTTATCTTTTGCTTCAATAACACTCATTGTATCAATACGAATAGGTTTTGAAGCAAAAAATTCTAATTCACCAAACATTTTTGGAACTACAAATTTATCCCAACTTTTAACTTGTCGATACCTTGAAGGAACACAGTGAAAAAAAACAATGGGTGCTTTCATTTTCTGAGCAAGTAAAATAATTCCATCTGATGCCTCATGACGTGGACCGCGTGGACCATCAGGAGTAATGCCGATATCATACCCTTTTTTAATAGCACGAAGTGCTTGAAACAGTAGTTTTGTTGGAGTTTTTTTATCTGAAAAAATGGGTTCAAATTTAAAAATACCAAGCGTTTTTGCCAAAAGCCTTCCATCAAAATGACCACTTATCATTACTTTGGCATGCGGCTCTTTTCTAATGTACCGGTATAATAATGGTTGCATGAGTAGATCTCCATGCCAAAAAGCAAAAATAATTGGTTCACTTGGGATGACACCACTAAGATGAAATGTTTTTTTACTCGTTGCATACACCAGTCTCATATAGAGGCTGACAATAAAAGGAACTGTTGCCATCGCAACAGCGCGAATAATCCTTTTTTTAAGACGCAACCACCTCTCCTATTTGTACCAATCTAGCACTTTGAGTAATTTCAACCTCTTGATAGGTTCCAAGAAGTTCTTCACTGCCTTTGACTTTAATAAGCAAATTATTGTCACTTCGTCCGGCAATATAACCCTCATTTCGAAGTTCTTCAAAATAGACTCTGTAACGCGTTCCTAAATAACTCTCTTTCTTTTCATCAAGAATAGTATCTTGTACATTTTGAAGATGAGTGAGTCGCTGTGATGCTATCTCGCTATCAACTACATTCTCAAAATTTTCAGCTTCGGTGTGAGGACGCGGGGAGTATTTAAAACTAAAGATTTGATCAAATTTAACCTGCTTAACCATATCTATAGTATCTTCAAAATCTATATCGCTCTCACCCGGAAAAGCAACAATAACATCAGTACTGATACTGACATCAGGTGCCATCTCACGCAGTTTAAGAATACGGTTTAAAAACCACTCTTTTGAGTAGCCACGCTTCATCTGTGTCAACACTTTTGTTGAGCCGCTTTGAAGCGGAACATGCATAGTCTTGCAAATTTTTGGATTTTTGGCAAACTCTTCAATAAACTCATCATCCATGTGAAGCGGATGCGGTGAGGTAAAACGGATACGCTCCAACCCCTCAACCTCACTCACTTCACGCAGTAGTTGCGTGAAGTTTATTTTTTTATGATTTCCGGAGAAACGTCGACCGTAGTTATTGACATTTTGTCCCAATAAAAAAATCTCCGTCGCACCACGTTCAACACTCCGCCGCGCTTCATCTACAATTAAATTAGATGGAATGGATATCTCATCACCTCGTGTTTTGGGCACAATGCAGTACGTACACTGCTTGTCACAACCGATAGAGATGTTAATAAAAGATTTATACGGGCTTGAGCGAAAATCTTTAAATGCAAACTCAGACTCATCATAGTTAATCTCAATCTCAACAGCTTTGTCACGATGAAGCACCTCGGTGATTTTTGAGACATTGCGAGCACCTAAAACAAAGTTTACATACGGTGCCCGTTTAATGATCTCACGTCCAAGATGTGACGCAGTACAACCGGTCACACCAATTTTTGCTGACTCTTTTTTGAGCTTATTAAAAACTCCAAGTTCCGAAAAAAGTTTATGAACCGGCTTTTCACGAACCGAACAAGTATTAATTACAATCAGATCTGCCTCAGCCGCTTCGGTAGTAAGCTCATAATCTTCTTTTTGATTTAGTTCTGCAATCATATGTTCAGAATCACGAACATTCATTGCACAACCGAGCGTCTCAATAAATAATTTTTTTGACATTAACGCAATCTACTTAATAATATGCACTTCGTACATATATTCACTCTCTAAAAGACCGTATTTGACCTCTCTCATATAAAAACTTTTGCCACTGCCTTCAATCTGATCTTGAAGTGCAAGAAGATCTTTATGAGAATTATCTCTATCAAAATAAAAAATTACTGACTCTTCTTTCTCTATTATATCTTCGATTTTTTTCAAATCAATCTTTTTTGGCTTCTCTTTTTGTTCTACTCGTGCTATTTTAAGCTCCATGCAGGCTCCTTAATAAATGTATCATTTTATTGCATTGTATCTTTGTTTCAATAAATATCATATTAAGCGTTTCTATTGTATAATGCATTTCTTCATAAATCGACTTCCAAAACACTAACTTTTTATGAACAACTTTAAATGATTACAGAGGGATTATTATGGAAAAAATTCTAGATATTATTGACGCAATAGCTCATGAAAAAGGGCTTCAACCTGAAAATGTTACCGAAGCTTTGAAACGTGCTTTTATTCAAACTGCTAAACGCTGTATTGATCCCGATCTTTATTATGAAGCTGAAATTGATCCAGAGACAAAATCACTTATGCTTTTTCAATCTATTACTGTCGTTAAAGATGATGATGCACTTTTAAATGATGAAGAAGAATCTAACAAATATATCTCATTAAGTGATGCCAAAGAGATGGATGACGATGTTGAAGTAGGCGATCAGCTTCAAATTGATCACAATTTGGAGGACTATGGAAGAACGGCTGCCAGTTCACTGCACCGTGAGATTGAATTTCATGTACAACGTCTTGTTGAAGATGAACTCTATAATAAATATAAAAGCCAAATCGGTGCGATTGTCTCAGGTCGCGTTGTACATGTAGATGGTGATCAAAACACCTTTATTGAAATGGATGAAATTCGTGCTGTTTTACCAATGAAAAGCCGTATTAAAGGTGAATTTTTTAACATAGGAGATGTTTTACAAGCGGTTGTCAGACGCGTCAATATTGACAGTGCTAGCGGTATTAGCATTGAACTGTCACGAACCTCACCGAAATTTTTAGAAGAGCTGTTAGCATTAGAGGTTCCTGAAATTAAAGACGGCATGGTCATTATTGAAAAAAGTGCCCGAATTCCGGGTGAACGTGCCAAAATTGCCCTACTATCTACCCACCCGCAAGTTGACCCTGTTGGCGCTACCGTTGGTGTTAAAGGGGTACGTATTAATGCCGTAAGCGAAGAGCTTTGCGGTGAAAATATCGACTGTATTGAGTACACAACCATTCCAGAACTCTTTGTTGCTCGTGTTATGAGTCCGGCAATTATCAGCTCCGTTGTCATTGAAGGCAGCCAAGAGGATGAAACCCGTAAAGCAATCGTTACCTTGCCAAGTGATCAAAAATCTAAAGCAATCGGACGTAGCGGTATTAACATTCGTTTAGCTTCTATGCTTACAGGTATGAATATTGAACTCGTTGAGCAAGATGGCGGAGTAACAGGTGAAAGTGCTACCCAAGAGAAAAAAGAGGGCGTTGAGTCACTCGAAGCGCTATTTAAATAGAGAACATTAAATTACATGTAAATAGCCAAAGGAGCACCGTATAATCTATTGGACTATTGCATACTACAATAGATCAATAGATACTTTTGTAATAAAATATGATTTTATAAGTAACAATATACAACACTATCTATTTCATTTATCAAAGACAAAGCCTTTTCACATCATCACATAGAATACTTATTTAAATCAACTACCGCTTCATAAACGGATTGATCTTTAAAAGAACTACATCGGCAACAATATTTCCTGCCAACGTTAAGAACGATGTAATCATTAAAATACCCATAATGATAGGATAATCCCTGCTTAATGCACTCAAGTAGAAAAGCTGTCCCATCCCGTCAATTCCAAAGATTGACTCTAAAATAACACTACCGCCAATAAGACCTGGCAAAGAGAGTCCTAACAGTGTCACGACCGGTGGCAATAGATTGGGTGCTATGTAGTAACGCA
>CAYZUN010000055.1:0-14586 GCA_964481625.1 uncultured Sulfurimonas sp. | reverse complement strand
TAGCGTAGAGTATGCCTGCTTTAGAGATAAGATAAGCCCAAATTTTAAAGAGCTTGCCGAAGTGTTTGTTTCTACATGTAAATGTGTTGGTATTAAAAATATTTTTATTAACTCACATATGCATCTTGCATTGTCTCTTCATGCTGATGGTGTTCATTTGACCTCTTCACAGCTCCATCTCATCGATGAGGCAAGAGCTTTAGGGTTAAAGGTGGTTGCCAGCACTCACAATGAAAATGAGATTGCTTTAGCCGTTGAATCAGAAGCCAATTACATCACTTACAGTCCAATTTTTGAGACGCCCGATAAAGGAAATCCAAAAGGTTTAGAGGATTTAAAAGATAAAGTGGATAAAATAAGAGCCAATATTATTGCGCTTGGTGGCATTGTGACTGCTGGGCATGTAAAAAATGTAGAGAGAACGGGTGCGTATGCGTTTGCATCCATACGATATTTTATAGAAAATAAGTAATATTTAGTTAAGGAATTCAATGTTTGAAGTTGTCATAGGTCTTGAAGTTCATGTCCAGCTAAACACCAAAACAAAACTTTTCTGCTCGTGTCCAACGAGTTTTAATCATAAGCAAAATACGAACACGTGTCCGACATGTTTAGCGCTTCCCGGTGCATTGCCTGTGTTAAATAAAGAAGTACTACACAAGTCCGTGATGCTGGGAACTGCAATTGGTGCTACAGTTAACCGTACATCATACTTTGATCGTAAAAGTTATTTTTACCCAGACAGTCCAAGTGCGTATCAGATTACACAGCTCTATACTCCTGTAGTTGAATACGGTACCCTTCAAATTGATTTTGAAGATGGCAGTCATAAAATAATTCGTGTCAATCGTGCTCACATTGAAGCAGACGCCGGTAAAAATATTCATGATGGTGATATCTCAAAAGTAGATCTCAATCGTGCAGGAACACCACTGTTGGAGATTGTCTCTGAACCCGATATGCGCTCAGCTGATGAGGCAATCCTTTATGTTAAAAAACTCCACTCCATTGTACGCTATTTAGATATTAGTGATGCCAATATGCAAGAAGGTTCCTTTCGAGTTGATGTGAATGTTTCAATTCGTCCTAAAGGCGATGAAAAACTTTATACGCGTGTAGAGATTAAAAATATTAACAGCTTCCGTTTTATTCAAAAGGCGATTGAAATAGAAGTTTCCCGCCAAACTGAAGCATGGGAAGATGGTGTTTATGATGAAGAAATTTCTCAAGAGACCCGCCTGTTTGACCAAGCTAAACAAGAGACCCGTTCTATGCGTGGAAAAGAAGAAGCTGCAGATTATCGTTACTTTCCAGAACCTGATCTGCTTAAAGTGGTGGTTGATGATGCGATGTTTAAGAAATATTCACAAATTCCTGAACTTCCAGATGAAAAACGTGAGCGTTTTGTAACTGAGTACGGCATGAACGAGTATAACGCCGGAGTCATTACAAGTTCATTGGAGATGGCACACTATTTTGAAGCAATGATGGCTGAGGGTATTACTGCTAAAAATGCCACTACATGGCTTACCGTTGAACTGCAAGGACGCCTTAGTGGCGGCTTGAGTATTGAAAATGCTCCCGTTGATGCAAAAACACTTGGAACCCTTGTCAAACGTATTGAAGATCAAACTATTAGCGGTAAAGCAGCTAAAGAGGTGCTTGATTATCTGATGGACAATGATACGGACGTTGATGGTGTCATTGAAAAACTGGGTCTGAAGCAGGTGAGTGACACCGGAGCAATTGAGAAGATGGTCGATGAGATTCTTGCCGCCAACCCTGATAAGGTAGAGCAGTACAGAGGCGGTAAAGACAAACTCTTTGGTTTTTTTGTGGGTCAGACAATGAAAGCGTCAAAAGGAAGTGCTAATCCGCAAACAGTCAATGAAATTTTAAAATCTAAATTGAGCTAATTATGACAGTTATGAAACCCTTAGCGCGTTTCATGGTCAATAGTGCTTATGCACTTCATGCCTCTACTTCTTATAAAAAAGTAAAAAAGTTTTTTTACAACTTGTTGGAAAACAACTCTTATAGATACAAAAAATATTTTGATATTGTAATGGTCATTCTGATTCTCTCAAGTGTGATCATTCTAATTCGTCAAGTGAAATATGAATCTCACGATTTTCTACAGTTTTTTAATGATTATGTCATCTCTATTGTCTTTTTAATAGAGTATCTGCTGCGTATGTGGGTATATAACGACAACTCAAAAATAATTATCGAGCGATATGAACATGACGAATTTCTACAGCGGGATTTCAGTCTTTTTGGCGTACTAAAAGAGATAGCCGCAATTAAATTTAAGTATATGAGTTCACCTTCGGCTATTATTGATCTTTTTGCGATTATGCCATTTTTCCATGAACTTAGACTCTTGCGACTGTTTATTCTCTTTAGGGTCTTTAAGCTTTTTAGATATACTAATAGCATACGCCATCTGCTTTCGGTACTTACTCATAAAAAACATGAACTCTTAACACTTTTAATGTTTGCAGCTATTGTTGTGTTCGTTTCAGGTGTTTTAATCTATGTTATGGAAGCAAACAATCCTGATTCGCAGATTACTACACTTTTTGAAGCATTTTACTGGTCATTAGTAACGATATCAACTGTCGGTTTTGGAGACTTGGTACCTAAAACCGAAGGGGGACAAGTTGTTGCTATGTTTATTATTATCTCTGGTATTGCGGTTCTTTCATTTAGTACCTCTATTGTCGTCTCGGCATTTACAGAGCGAATGGATGATATTGTAGAGAATAAATTAATAGAAAATATATCGGGTCTTAAGCGGTTTTATCTTATCTGTGGTTATACGAAAACGGCACAACAGGTAGCTTCGAAATTACGAAGAAACGGTAAAAATATTGTAGTGCTCGATAATAATCATGAAAACATTAAACTTGCCGCATCGCATCGAATCAAAGCACTTTTAGGAGATTCCGGAGCACTAACAAGCTATTCAAAATTAGGAATTGACTTTAAAAGCCAGGTGATTGCAGTATTGTGTTTGCAATATGATGATGTTAGTAACGTATATACGGCACTAACCATAAGGTCGATGAACAAAGAGGTGACACTGCTTTCACTGCTAATTAATCAACAAAATAGAAAAAAATTGATGCTTGCCGGTGTTAATGAAGTGGTGTATGCCCAAGAGCTTGTTGGGCTGGCTGCTAAAGAGTTTAGTGGTAAGCCTGTAGCCTTTGAAGCCATTCACGCATTGCGTTCAGAGCAGAATGATGTCTTGACCGAAGAGATTATCATTGATGAGTATATATTCTCGCAGTACCAAAAGGTTGATGATCTTAATACGAGTAGGTATCGTATTATTTTAATGGGAATCAGTCCTTATGATGGCGGTGTATTTAAGTTTAATCCATGTGAAGAAGAGCTGATGCATGTCGGGGATATTCTCTTGATTATTGGCTCTAATATTTTAATAAAAGAATTTAAAAAAGATCTGCATACAAAGAGAAAACGATGAAGAAGAGTGCATTGATTTTTGGATATAACGAGTATGCCAGACAGATTGCATCGCAAATTAAACAAGAGTATAAGACGTTACATATTTATACGCTAGATGAAAATCTGTGTCAAAAAGCCAAAGATGACGGTTACAGCACATCAATTTTTGATTTAAGTGATGAGTGGCATGATATAGAACAAAACTGCATCATTGAAGATGTTGTGGCATTTTGTACACTAGAAGATGATGCCAACAATATCTTTTTAACCATTTCATTGCGTGCATCATTTGAGAAGATGTATATTGTTGCATTAGCTAGAGATACTGAAGGAATGAATAAGCTAAAAATCGCAGGGGCAAATAGAATACTTCCAATTGTGCAGATGACGGCAAATCTGATTAGTGAAATCTTGGAAAAACCGGTTGTTACCAAGGTGCTGCATAATATTTTATACGAAGAGAGTGATATTAAAATAGCTCAAATTGATATGAAAGAAGGAAATTTAGTTATTGGTAGCAACAGTCATAATATTTCCTTTAGAGATGAATATAATATTATTTTACTTGCCATTGTTGATAAAGAGATGAACACCAACTTCGTATTTACTGCCAAAGGGTTTAAGCATAAAATAGATGTGGATGATGTATTGGTGGTTATTGGTTTACAACGTGATATTGACAATTTCAAAACACGCATAAAGGGTAATGTATGAATACCATTGCAGTCATTGGCGCTGGAAAGTGGGGGTCTGCTCTCTACGCGGCCATTAAGAAGAATCATGATGTTGTTATTACATCACGAACACCTAGAGAGCTAGATGACTTTGTTTCATTAAATGAGGCTCTTTCATGCGAGTATTTAGTTATTGCCATTCCTGCACAGCAGGTAAGCAAGTGGCTTAAAGAATATTTTGAATACCGAGGTCAAAAAATACTTGTGGTTGCTAAAGGTATTGAAGCTAGCAGTGGACGCTTTTTAAATGAGATCTATGCAGATTTTGTACCTAATGATCATCTTGCATTTCTCTCAGGTCCTTCATTTGCAACGGAAGTGATGCAGTCACTGCCAACAGCGCTTGTTATTAATTCAAGTAGTGATACATTGGCTCAAGAGTTTGAAATGTTTTTTCCAAGCTTTATGAAAATATACCATTCTCACGATGTGATGGGTGCTGAGATATGCGGTGCTTATAAGAATGTTATCGCTATTGCTGCTGGAATCTGTGAGGGACTTCATTTAGGAAAGAATGCCGCAGCATCACTCATCTCTAGAGGTTTGGTTGAGATGCAGCGTTTTGGCGAAACATACGGTGCTAAAGAAGAGAGTTTTGTGGGTCTTAGCGGAGCGGGAGATCTTTTTTTAACTGCGAGTTCGACAATGTCTCGAAACTTTAGAGTCGGTCTTGGTCTTGCAAAGGGGAAATCGCAAGAGCAGATATTGGAGGAGTTGGGTGAAGTGGCAGAGGGTATCGGTACGGCATACGCACTACGCAAAATTGCACAAGAGAAAGGACTCTATTTGCCAATTGCAACAGAAGTCTATAGCATGTTAGAAGGGAAAAATCCAAAAGATAGCCTTCACGATCTTTTGACACAATAGTATGAATACAACTCAAGTTAAAAAACTTTTTATCGCTCTGGCTATCGGGATGCTTTTTTTTGCAGTCTCAGTATCTTTTTTTACACTGGTGCAAGCACTGCTTATTGGAAGTATCGCACTCTTAGTAGCCCTTTGGAGCAATGAGGCACTGCCTTTAGGGGTTGTCTCTCTTCTTCCCATTATTTTGTTTCCTGCCTTTTCAATTTTACATGTAAAAGAGACAACCGTTAATTATGCACATCCCATTATATACCTCTTTTTAGGGGGATTTTTACTTGCTATTGCCGTAGAGAAGAGTGGTCTGCACCGATGGATATCCGATAAAATTTTAAGTTTTTTTCCCAGTACGGCACGAGGGATTATTTTTTCTTTAGCCATTACTTCAGGACTGTTAAGTTCAGTGCTCTCCAACACAACAACAACACTGCTTTTAATTTCCATTGCACTCTTTCTCTCAGAAGATGTACGCCTGAAAGTCCGTTTTGTACTGGCTATTGCTTATGGTGCGAGTGTTGGCGGTATTTTAACGCCTATTGGAACACCGCCGAATCTAATTCTTTTAGGAATTATGCAAGATAAAGGGATGGAGTTAATCCCTTTTTTCCAATGGATGATGATGGTCTCTCCTGTCGTAATCACGATGTTATTAGTAGTTGGATATGTGCTTTCATTAGGGGTTAAAGATTTACATGTAGATAGAGAAGATCATCTTGATCCTCTTAACAGTGATCAGAAAAAAGTGCTCTATGTCTTAGGCGGGCTGATTCTAATTTTATTAGTGAATGCACCGATTAAACCCTATTGGAGTGGTTTAGGAATGAGCGAGCCGGTCATCTTGTTAGCAGCAGGATTAACGCTTTTTTTACCGCCGTTTAATCAACTGGAGTGGAAGAGTGATGCAAAAAAAGTACCATACGAGATTATGTTTCTTTTTGGTGCAGGCTTCTCCATTGCCAAAGCATTTTCACAAACGGGACTTGCCGATGAGTTTGCCTCCTATCTTGTCAGCATGACAACCCTAGCACCACTGCTGCTGCTCATTGCTATTGCCGTAATGATTACCTTTACAACAGAAATTACTTCCAATACGGCACTTATCTCTATTATGTTGCCAATTATCTACTCGGTAGCAGAGCAGACAGGGATTAATACTACGTTATTTATGATGGTAGCCACGGTGTGTGCGAGTTATGCTTTTATGCTCCCTATTGCCACGGCACCTAATGCCATAGCGATGAGTAGCGGTGTCGTGCATATTAAAACCATGGCAAAATACGGTTTAGTACTTAATCTCATAGGTATTACTGTTATTGTGATTGTTGCAGAGTTCTTTTGGAAGAGTATTTTATAGATGAATATCACCTATGACAATGAGATACTTGAACGTTTTATTCCTGTAGCTTATGATGAGTTATTTGATAATGCAGTTGAGCATTTTAATTTAAATGATGACGCATACAAGGAGTTTTCATCACGGTTACGCTTTTTTTATCATACACACTTTCATAAAGATCTGTTAGCATTGAAAAAGCTTTATCTTCCATTTAATCCTGATGCGGATACTATCACGTTAAAAAAATACTCGCCAACACAATATGAAACTGTTAAAGCAAACTTTGTTTCTAAAATCAGACCTCTTTTAAATAGTGCTAATTATGAAGAATTGACCGAATCTACTTTGCGTGAAGCGATGAATAAAACATCTCCTTATGGAGTCGAAGTGAGTGTCGATTTTGAAGATTTTGAAGATATCTCACTTTTTTTTAGAGGAGAAGCACATCGTTATGATGAGAAGCGAACCTTGCGTTCACTCTATTTAAAAAAAGAGAAATTTCGCGTAGATGTCTATCGCCGTCTTTTCATACTCTTAAAACCTAAGACACTCGATCAACGTGCTCATGAGATTGCCAAAAGAGATGGTGACGATTTAAAATACGTCATAAAACGGTTACGAAAAAATAATCTTGTATTAATTGAGGGTGAGAAAAAAGAGCGTATTTATATAAAGCTTTTTAAAGATATTCCTCATGCTGATCTTGAGATGTTATTTCCAAATACAAAAGTTAAGATGACACTTCAAGATAAGCTAAAAATTGGGATTACAGGCGGCGGCGGTACTATTGGCGGACTGGCAACGCTCATTACAAAACTAGGTTCTATGATTGAGCCGTTATCATTAATTACTGCTGTTGGTGTTTTTGGTGGTGTATTATGGCGTCAAATTAAAACTATTTTTACGCATCGTACGCGTTATATGGCAACTTTAGCAAAAAATCTCTATTTCTATAACCTGGATAATAATGCGGGAGTTTTAACCCACATGATTGATTCGGCAGAAAATGAGGAGAGCAAAGAAGCACTGCTGGCATACCTTTTTATTGCAAAAAGTGAGCAAGAACTTAATCGTGAGGCACTAGATAAAGAGATTGAAACCTATATGCTTCAACACTATAATATTCCTATGAACTTTGAAGTAGATGATGGGGTAAAAAAACTTTTAGAGTTGGGGCTCATTCAAGAGTCTAATGGGATATTGCACGCTATTAAAATTGACGAGGCAAATGAGAGTCTTCAAGCAAACAGTTAGATTTTTTTAATGAGGTTATAGATGTCTTGTAAGATTAAAAATAGACAAAACAGCCATAAGCCGTCTAAAATAATATTATCCCGCAATCCTTGGTTGTAAAGTAGCGGAAGACCAATAAGTATGGGCCATTTGAGGAAGTAAAAAAGTAAGATGGCACTGCCATAGAGTTCTTTCATGCCCAAATAATACCATTTTTACATGTAAAACATATTTGTTTTGATAAAATTCATAAAAAAAGGATAGTGATGATTGTTCACATTGTTATGTTTCAATTTAAATATGAAAATAAAGAGGCAAATATTGCCAAAACGAAAGAGATGTTAGAGGCATTGGTTGAAAAAATTGAGCCGTTGAAACATATGGAAATTGGAATTAATTTTAACCAAGGTGAACGTGCATTTGACATGTCGCTTTATTCTACTTTTGACGATAATGAGGGGCTAGGTATCTACGCATTACATCCGGCACATATGGAAGTGGTTGCATTTCTTAAAGAGGTAGTCTTTACAAGTAAGGTAGTTGATTACGTTGTTTAGACTTTAAGGCCTTCTAGTAAGGTTTGTGTTCCCATATTAAAAAGGGCATCAAGATTGTCTTTTACATGTATATGTCCGT
This sequence comes from uncultured Sulfurimonas sp., assembly GCA_964481625.1. Taxonomy (GTDB): domain Bacteria; phylum Campylobacterota; class Campylobacteria; order Campylobacterales; family Sulfurimonadaceae; genus QNZR01. Next base: position 6,309 of record CAYZUN010000055.1, on the reverse strand, counting down.
CAATGAGTAGGTTCGAGAGTCCGTGAATCATTGACCAGACGGTGGTGGCTTGGAGCATAGGGTCATCTTTTTTAAAGAGTTCTTGTTCTTGACCTTCAATAATTAGTGCAACAAGAGCATGAAAACCGGTTGCCTGGTCAGCATCATTAATATCACAACTCTCTTCACGCTCTTGCATGAGTTCATGTCCAAAAATCATACGATAGATTGCCGGATTTTCTATGGCAAAATTGATGTAGGCACGCCCCATATTATTAAAACGAGCGACAACACTCAATTCATATTGCTGCAATGTTGGAGTAATACAACTGTCAAGTTTTTCAAATCCGGCGGTAATCACGGCTTTAAGCAGAGCTTCTTTTGAATCAAAATGGCGGTAAATAGCGGAACGTGATGTTCCTAGTCGTTTGGTAAGTTCTCTTAGTGTGATATTTTCAAGCCCCTCTTTTTCAACCATTTCCAATGCGGTACTAATGAGTGATTCTTTAAGGTTTCCATGATGATATGACTGTTTCATAGTAAGATGATACCATATTGTAACTTTAATGTTGACATCGTACACATAAAAATGTTAACATTGTCAACATAATTTACATGTAGGAGCGATTCAATGAAAATTTTCCTAATAGCAGTGGTGATGATAAACTCACTTTTAGCATTTACTTATCAGGAGCTGGCACAAAAAAGTGATGATGCCATGGCAGGGTTTGAAGATGCCGAGTCTCAAATGAGCATGACACTTGTGAATGCATCAGGGCAAAAGCGCGAACGCCTGATGGCAATGAAAATTCTTGAGGGCAAAGAGGGTGATAAGTCACTTATGGAGTTTCTCTCTCCGGCAGATGTCAAAGGAACGAAGTTTTTAAATTACGAACATGTCAAAAAAGAAGATGATCAGTGGCTCTATCTTCCGGCATTAAAGCGTGTCAAACGGATTGCATCTAAAAATAAATCGGGTGCTTTTATGGGAAGCGAATTTAGTTATGAAGATTTGAGTGCTTTTAATGTTGAAAAATACAGTTATCCCGAGGGTGAAGTAAAGTTGGGTACGTTAAATGCAAAAGAAGTCTATTTGGGTGAGAGCAAGCCGGTCTCAAAATATTCAGGGTACACTAAATTGCTGACGTGGATTGACACCAAAACATTTTTAATTCAAAAAACTGAATATTATGACCGTAAAAAAGAGCTGCTTAAAACGGCCGTTTTTGAAGACTATAAGCAGATTAAAGGGGTCTGGCGTATTGGAAAAATTACCATGAGTAATGTTCAAAATGACAAAAAGACGATTCTGGTTTGGAGTAATGAGAAGATTAAAACAGGTCTCAAAGATAAAGATTTTCATAAACGTGTTTTAAAACGATGAGACACTTTTTTATTGTTATGGTACTAACGAGTTCCCTTTTTGCCGAGTTTGAAGTAAAAGGGCACGTCGGGCTTGATTCGCAGTTTTATCTTCAACTGCCTAGCAGCAAACATCAAAATAACTTTACCGCTTACGAAGCATTAGAAGTGACTTACAATCAAGATGAATTACTCTTAGGTGCATCAGTTTATGCACAGCAAGACTATTATGATATTGCTAATGATGATGATAATGAGCGTACTTTTGTAAGACTCGAAGAGCTTTATGCTCAGTATGAATTTGAAGAAGATGCCGTGTTTGTGGGACGTAACATTCGCTTCTGGGGTGCGCTTGAAGCTCGAAATATTGTTGATGGCTTTAACACTAAAGATTTACGAACGGATCTGTTTGATACCGATAAGATGGGAGCGTGGAATCTTGAATATACTCACTATACCGATGATGGTGAGCTTTGTATTATTGTAAAGCTCTATGAAGAAACTCAAAAAATGGCAGCAACTCCTTATGCGTACTATTTTTTTTCGCACAATGTGACGTATGATGAGACGCTGCAGAGTGAGACATCGCGTTATCGACCGACACTTTATCTTAACTATTCCGGTTCTCTTGATTGGGAGTATTCACTCGATTTTGCGCTGATGTTTCAAAACGGGTTTGACTCACAGCGCTATTTTGAGCCAGATGGGCCGTTAGACGGCAGTGCGGTTACATTTGAAGAACATGCTTATTTAGTCAACAAGGTAATGACTTATAACACCATGGTAGTAGGTGCAACACTACTGAAGCTTGAAGCGCTCTACACCGACGTGATTGACAATGATTCTATTTCAGATTATTATCATATTGGTTTGGGAGTGGAGCATACACTGACTTTTGACTCCATTTCAGGTGACCTTGGAATGATTGGTGAGTATTATCGTTATGAGACATTAGAAGATGATAAGTACAGCGATTTAGAGCTTTTTGAAACCTTTCAAAATGATCTCTTTTTAGGGGTGCGTTATACCTTTAATGATGTCGATGACAGCTCCTTAGTCGGTGGTGTTATACTTGACTTGGATTATGATGAACAGGCGTATTACTTGGAGTATGAGAGCCGTTTTGGTGAGTCACTCAAGCTTAATTTAGATTACCGTTACATTGAGCCTTCCAAAGATCACCTAACAGCGTATGCACTCTTACGCAAGCATGAACGATTTGGTCTTAAGCTGGGTTATTACTTTTAAAATATTGGAGCACTATTATGGATAAATTTGTAGATTTTATTATTCGGTTTCGTTGGTACATCGCTATTATTATTCCGCTGATAACAGTGATGTTTGCAACGCAACTCAAACATCTTGAGTTTGAGGGCAGCTACCGAATTTGGTTTGGTGAAGAGTCTTCAATTTTAAAAGAGTATGATGAATTCCGTGCAGTATTTGGAAACGATGATGCGGTGATGATTATGTTTAAAGACAACAATGGGGTTTTTAATCCAAAGGCGCTACATGTAATTGATCGTATTACTCAAAAACTTTGGGAGACAAAGTATATTGCACGGGTTGATTCGCTGACAAACTATCAATATATTCATGCCGATCCTGATTATCCTGATGATGTGATTGTAGAGGATTTCATTGAAGATATTGATGCTTTGAGTGCCAAAGAGTTACAAGAGAAAGAACGGGTCATAGCGAACGAAGATATGATTGTCGGGCGTATCATTAGTCAGGACGCTAAAACAACCATGATTGTAGCGCGTATGACGCCAAAAGCAGGCGATGATCCTGAGGTCTCTGCAAAACTTGAAGCGGCAGTTAATGCCATTGTAGCGGAAGAAGAGGCAAGCGGTTATCGGTTCTATTTGGGTGGAGGGCCGATTTTGAATATGTCGTTTATTTCACTGGGACAACATGATGCTAGTACTTTTACGCCACTGGTACTTCTCATTTCTATGGTGCTACTTTTGGTGATTTTTCGACGTCCATCCGCTGTATTTTTAAGTATCTCTGTCGTTATTTTCACCTTTTTGATTGTGTTGTCGGTTCAAGTACTTCTTGGCTACCGAATGAATAACTTTACCGCCAATATGCCGGTCTTTGTCGTGGCGATTGGAATTGCTGATGCCATGCATCTGTTTTGGATCTATATGATAGGACGAAAAAAAGGAATGGATAATTTAAAAGCAATTCATTACAGTGTGCATAAAAACTTTTTACCCGTACTTCTCACATCCATAACAACGGCGGTGGGTTTTGCATCACTGGGTATTTCAGCGGTTATTCCTATTAAAACACTCGGTATTGCAACGGCAAATGCGGCGCTTCTCGCATTTGTCTTAACTATTTTGTTTGTTCCGGCAGTGTTGGCGATTCTTAATATGAAGATTGCTCCTCATCCTGAGACAAAAGAGGAAGCACGCCATCCGATAGCACGACGTTACAGCCGTTTTGTTATGACACATGACCTTAAAATTATCATAGGAAGTATACTTTTTTTTATTATGATAGGAGCAGGGATTTTACATGTAAAAGTAGATTCAAACACCGTGCGCTATTTTGATGAGAGTGTCCCGTTTCGTGAAACAGTTGATTTTATGCAAGAGAATATTTCTGGTCCAATGAGTTATGAAATTATAGTTGACTCCAAAATAAAAGACGGTATTAAAGAGCCGGAATTTATGAAAACAGTAGAGCGTTTTTACGATGAGTTTGCCACAACGTATCCCGCGATGCGCCATATATCATCCTTAAGTGATGTGGTGAAAAAGTTTAATGAAGTGATGAATGGCTCAAAAACCATTCCGGATGATAAAAACTTGATTGCCCAATACCTTTTGCTCTATTCACTCTCTTTGCCTCAGGGAATGGAGATTAATGATAAGATGGATGTTGATGAGCAGCTGTTTCGAGTTTCTGCTGCTATGAATGTGGTTGATACCTCACTGGATTTAGAAATGATAGAGTGGGTTGAATCATGGTGGAAAGCCACTCCTTACAGTGCCAAAGTCAATGGTCAGACTGTAATGTTTGCCCATATGCAAAATGATGTTACAGCAACATTGATTAATTCAATTTTACTCGCAATCTCAGCGGTTTCCATTATGATGCTCTTTATTTTTAGAAATATAAGAATGATTCCGCTCTTCATCATTCCAAACGTACTGCCAATTGTACTTGTTGTCGGTGTGATGGGATGGCTTGGTATTACTATTGACATTGGAGTCGCCATTTCAGGAGCTATTATTATTGGTGTGGCTGTGGATGACACCATTCACTTTTTAGTCAAATACCGTGAAGCCAGAAGACGTGGTGAGAATTTAGAGGACTCCTTGACCTATGTGATGCAATACGCCGGAAGTGCCATCATCTTTACGACAATCATTTTAAGCAGTGCTTTTATGATTTTCGTATTTAGTAATTTCTTGCCAAATGTCAATTTTGGGTTTGTAACGGCTGTGGCACTGATAATTGCGGTATTGGTTGATCTGCTGATGCTTCCAGCTGTACTTAGTTATTTTGACAAAGGTAAAAAGAGTCTGTTGTTATGATTGCTTTATTTATTCTAAGAGTAAAAGGATATTTTTTAAAGATGCCTCTTTTTTTACGATGAATTTGAGATAATATCAAATATAGTATAGGAGGAAGCTAATGAAAAGTTTTTTTAAACCACTACAAGCAGATATTTTAAGTTATAAAGACAAACTAGAGAAGAATAATATTGTATGCGATAAGACAAATCGAATGTTTCTTGATTTGAATTTGAATATTTTAGACTTTCTTGGCAGTGAAGATGCCCAAAAGTTAGATGCATGGGGTGAATATAATATTCTTACCATGGGCGATGAATTTACCGAGGTGATTGCATCAGGAAAAACCAACGAGAAGGCACAGGCGGTGCTTCTAATGTTCTTTTTACGATTTGCACAAGAGATGAAAATAAAGTACGGAGCAATTGAGAATGCGTCACTCCAAAAACTTCATGCCATTATGACAGCAAAGGGGTACAAGTACCCTGACTATATTAAAGCTCAGAGAGACTTTGCCTTGGAGCGTTTGTCGATACTCATTCGCCGTAGAGAGGCGTTGAAGTAGCACCTAGTGAATAATTTTAGGTGCTGTTATGAAGTGCATCTTTTGTAGGTGCATAATTGCCGTGTTGACACTGCCGGCATACTTAATCTCTTTATGCGGCACCATTACACCATTTTGGACTTTATAATCTTCATAGAGTGTTACAAACTCCATTGCTTGTCCTCCCATCTGAAGCTGTCCGATTACTTTTTCAATAAGATAGTTCTCTTTAGAGACAAAATATTTAGCAGCAATACTTCCTTGTTTGAGCGTAAGAATATAGTAGTTTGCATCTTCTGAAGCGGTAATATTATTGAGTTTGCTCTGTAGTATCAGCGGATGATATATTCGCATCAGTTGCAGCTTCATAGCATCAAGCATTGGACCTTGTGCTTTAATGGTTTTATTGCTAAACTTTTTGGTGCCGTAGTTGTTATGCAATATTCGTACTTCCGTTTTGTTTGGGTAAATAAGCTCTGTTGTAAGTGAACTAGGCATCATTACCATGCGGTTGTCTGTACCGTTAGTGTCGGTTGTTTTGGTCTCAATTTTCCAAAACTGCTCGTAAGCATTGAGTTGTTTAATGTTCTGTTCTCCCCCGTAGGCTATTACCATTCGGTCAATAACGACCTTGCTGTTTGGCTCATCTTTTGCATAGAGTGTTGCTGTAAAAAGCATTATTGCTAAAAATAGTCTTGTAATTGGTCTCATTTTGTCGGTTTTCCTTAGTAGACATTTAAATGAGCCATTATAGCTTTAAGCATATAAGTTTACATAAGTATTCCTAAACTTGAGAGACAGCCAAAGATAAACTAAAGACTTATTAAATCATAAAATAGCATTTATCATAATGTGTATGAACTTTCAAATTAAAGTAGTATTATTTTAAAC
>CAYZUN010000054.1:0-14597 GCA_964481625.1 uncultured Sulfurimonas sp. | reverse complement strand
GTTTAGGGAATTAGATTTTTGAAAAAGTTGTCTTGACTAATTGGGGTAGTATAAAGTACTCTTTTTACTCTTAATTCCTTTTATTCTATTAGCAGACTCTGAACTTATTAACGAATGTGTAACTGACATTTATTTTGCAAATTGAATTATGAACTCTTCTAGTGATGCGGAAAAAAGTTTAAAATTAATAAAAAATGAAGGCTATGTCCACGTTAAAGGTTGGCATATTGTCAAGCTGTAAATACATCTATTATTGTAGATGATACACCCGTATTTGAGGAGGGTAAAGCATATATTGCAGATGAAAATTATGGTTTACAAATTGTAGATGTCAGTGACCCAACCGCACCGTTTATTGTGGGCTTTGCTGATCCGTAATAGAGCAAAAAGAGATATAAAAATAGAAGATGAAGAGTGAAATATGTTAAGAAGTAATTACCTAATATTCTTCATTTTTTAGTATAATCCTTTATGACAATTTTAAAAGCTACCAACTTAGCACATACCTTTGATTATCCACTTTTTTCTGATGTTAATCTTTCACTGAAATCTTCGGAGTCTTTAGCCATTATTGGCGTGAGCGGAAGTGGAAAATCGACGTTACTGCATATTCTCTCAAGCTTGTTGCCACCTAAAGAAGGAGAAGTAGAACTTTTTAATAAAAATATTTATGAGTTAAACACTAAAAAGTTGATTTCACTGCGACGTCATGATATTGGACTTATCTATCAAGCACACTACCTCTTAAAAGGTTTCAGTGCTAGAGAAAATCTTGAGGTTGCATCGATTCTTTCTCGTGAAGCGATTGACGAATCACTTTTAAAACGTCTTGGCGTACACCATGTGTTAGAGCAGAAAGTTACTGAACTCTCCGGAGGTCAGCAGCAGCGCATTTCTATTGCCAGAGTGCTTACGAAAAAACCGCGGCTTATTTTTGCAGATGAACCTACGGGTAACCTTGATAGCAAGACTGCTGCTGAAGTGATGGATATTTTTTACGAATATGTTAAAGAGCAAGAGAGTTCCATGGTCTTGGTAACACATGATGAAGAGTTGGCATTTACATGTGATTATGTCTATCGCTTAGAAGATCAACGACTTATTAAAGTAAAATAGCATGGAGTGGGTACAACTCTTTGAGGAAGATAGAGTCGTAGCATTTATTCTGCTTTTTATCCGTTTTGGGGCACTTTTTTTAGAGACTCCAATTTTCTCACATACAAGCATTCCTATGACGCTCAAAGCAGCATTGGCATTTTTCTTTACCGTTGTATTTTTTCCTTCACTACCGCCTTTAATGATTGAAATTAGCGTTGCATCGTTGCTTGTAGCCATCTTAGGTGAGTTTCTTTTTGGGCTTACTATTGGTTTAGTACTGCAATTGGCCTATCATATTATTACCTTTGCAGGAGGGCAAATTTCTTTTATAATGGGCTTCTCATTGGCTTCAGCCATTGATCCTCAAAGTGGTATCTCTATGCCAATAATTAGTCAGTTTCTTTCATTAATTGCGTTGATGACTCTATTTACACTTGACTTGCACCATTGGGTACTGATCTACGTTAACAATTCGCTCTCAGCCATTCCTCTTGGCGGATTTCTTTTAACTGAAGATATTTTTGGTTACATCATACATGCGAGTGCTAATATGTTTTTAGTCGGTTTTATGATTGCATTTCCAATTATTGCACTCTCATGGCTTGCAGATGTTATTTTTGGAATGCTGATGAAAACAATGCCACAGTTTAACTTGCTCGTTATTGGATTTCCCATTAAAATTGCCGTCTCGTTTGTTGTTCTAATCACCACATTAGCAGCGACTATGCATATTATGAAAGCACAAATGCTTGATGCATTTAACTGGCTAGAAATGCTCTTTTAAATAGGGTGAAGCATATTGCATTGCTGTTTTAATAATTTTTTTTGCATCCTTCATAGCATATTTTGTATTACTGCACTCTAAGAGTGAAAGGGTGGTTCTCATGCTCTGTTCATCAAGAGCGCAGGATAGTTTACATGTGGTAGTATCATCAACGATAATAAGAGAAAATGTCAAAGGCATAGCATCTGCCCTGTCTAAAATATAGAGGGAAACATTACTGTATTGAACCAATTCTGTGCCAACATCATCATCTGATGAAGAGCTCAAAATTATGGAAACATTCTTTTTAATAAGTGATAAAATTGCTTTTTTTAGTGTATAGTTGTCGATTTTAGTGCTAATAATGGTAACACTAGACTTGGCTTTTTTAATCTGTTTTGAGAGATGATGCACTGCATCATCATACCGCTGTGGCAGGATATACGAGATATTTGCAGTATGTAAAACAGTAGATAAAAATAGAATAGCTAACAGTGTTTTCATTTTTTTTTAGCTACAATGATAGCATTTTTAGAAATACTTTTCAATTATCAATCACATTGGAGTTTATAGATGAATATTTTACTTGTTAATGATAACCCTGTTGTTACGAAGTTAGTGACCTTAAGTGCACAAAAAACCGGTGATGAGTTGAAGATTGTTACATCAGCCGGAGAGATTGATGCTAGAGCTTATGATCTATTGATTTTTGATAATGAACTGTTTGAGCCAATATTGTATGAGCAGATTACATCTGAAACAATGTTTGGTAAAAAAATGTATATGGGGAGTCGGGGAAGTGAGAAACCTGATGATTTTGATACAATGGTAAATAAACCGTTTCTTCCGACAGATTTAGTTGATCTGTTTACAAATTTTTCTGCAGAAATTGTTGCACCGACTCAAGAACCGCAAGAGAGCATTTTTGAAGATTTTGAGCCTGTAGATGAGATGGTTCTTGATAGTAATGAAGATGAAATAGATCTTGAGAGTGCAATAAAAGCTTTGGATGATGATGAGATTGAGATTGACCTTGAGAGTGCCATAGACTCTTTAGACGATAACGAATTGGACTTAGAGACTCTTAATGATACATCCGATGATATATTAGATGATGAATTGCTTACTGAAGAGGAACTCTCCTCGTTGCCTGACGAGCCACAAGCCGGTGTTTTAGATAAAGATGATCTTGAAGAAGTGCAAGCACTTCTTCAAGAGGATGATATGGATACACTTATAGATGAACCAGATCTCGATGATGAAGAAAAACCAGTTGAGGGCGAAGAAGAGAGCGATGCTGCACAAGCCAAAAGTGAAGAGCTTGGTTTCGATGATGATTTACAAGAGCTTCTTGATGAAAGTGATTTAAGCGATAGTGACGATTTAGAGCTCTATGAAGAGACTTTAGAGAGTGCTGTAGAAAATCTAAGTGAAGAAGAACTTAATGCTCCCATAGATGAAGATATCCTTCTGGATATTGTTAATGATGAGACAGAAAACTTCGGCAGTGATCTATTTGATGAGTTTGATACTCTTGATGCGAGCGCATTGCGAAGTGCTCTAGGTGAAGAGGCGGTATCTGCTCAGGATGAAGAAGTAGATGTTGCAAATATTGAAGAAGATAGCATTGAGCAAAATATTGAAGAGGTGATACCTCAAGAGGCAGCAGATGAAACTTCTGCTGTACCATCGAATCCAAAAAATGGCATTGAAGCGTTGCAAGCAGTACTTACAGCACTTCAGAACAAAGAGGTTGCAAAATCTTTAAAAGAGATGAATATTACGATTAATATATCGTTTGGGGAGAAGTGAGTGAATTATGATACCGGTGCAATTTTAGTACTTTCAGGTCCCAGCGGGGCAGGGAAAAGTTCTTTGATTAAAAAAATAGAAAATGATATAGGTGAGTACTATTTCTCAATTTCAACAACAACACGTCCCATGCGTGAAGGTGAAGTTGAAGGAGTACATTATCATTTTGTATCCCAAGCGGCATTTAAAGATGATATTGAAAATGAACATTTTTTAGAGTATGCTAAAGTCCACGGTAATTATTATGGTACATCAATTAAGCCTGTAAAAGCGGCACTTAAAGAGGGCAAGTTAGTACTTTTTGATATTGATGTTCAAGGGCATGATGCAGTAAGCAATCGCTTAGGCGATATTATGACATCGGTATTTATTACCACACCGACACTTCATGAGCTTAAAAAACGACTCGGTAATCGAGCAACTGACGCTGCGGAGGTGATTGAGAATCGTATTAAGATGGCAAAGCGTGAAATTCAGCGTATTAGTGAATTTGATTATCTTATTATTAATGAAGATTTGGATCAAGCGGCAAAACACCTTACACGTATTGCAAAAGCAGCAAAGTTGAAAATACCGAGTATTGATATTAGTAACTTCATTCGCCAATGGGAAGAGCTCGAATAGCTGTAAGCACTCTTACAGCAAAGCAAAGCTATACTATCACCACTAATTTTTAATTTTTTAAAGGAATATTATATGGGTATGCCAGGTACTACAGAACTAGTAATTATTTTAGTAGTTGTTCTTCTGCTATTTGGAGGAAAAAAGATTCCGGAACTTGCAAAAGGTCTTGGTCAAGGAATTAAAAACTTCAAAAAATCAATAAAAGAAGACGATGAGACTGAAGTAACAAAAACAGATACTTCAAAAAAAGTAGAGGGTTCAGCAGATAACGACAGTGTTGAAGCTCCAAAAGACTCTCATAAACAAGCATAGCATTGAAGCAAAGAGTTTCAGCGCTACTGCGCGATAAGTTTGACCGTGATGTTGTTTTAGAGAAGCCAAAAGATCGATCTTTTGGACACTTTGCTACCCCTATAGCCTTTTCCTTAGCAAAAGAGCTACGAAAATCTCCAATGATTATAGCTGAGGAAATTGCCTCTTCATTTGATGATTCAGAAGTATTCAGTGCAGTTGAATCGGTTAAAGGCTATATCAACTTTAGACTATCTGAGAATTTTTTAAATGAGTACGCTTCGTGGGCACTTGAACATGGAAATGAATTTGGAAAGTCAGATAAAACTGATAAAATTCTTTTAGAATTTGTAAGCGCTAACCCGACAGGACCACTTCATATTGGTCATGCTCGTGGAGCGGTTTATGGTGATACGCTGCTGCGTTTAGGACGTCAGCTTGGTTATGACATTACAGCAGAATATTATGTTAATGATGCGGGTAATCAGATTGATTTACTGGGAACTTCACTTCAGCTTGAAGGGCGAAGTGCTATTCTAAACGAAGATGTTGAGTGGCCTGAAAAGTATTATCGTGGTGAGTATCTTTGTGACTTAGCGCGTGATGCATCACAAAAGTTTGGAAATGAAATTTTCAATGATGATTCTCGCATTAAAGAGTTGGCACTCTGGGCAAAAGACAAAATTATGGAACTTATTGTTGCTGATATGAAAGCAGCAAATATTGAGTTTGATACCTTTGTAGCTGAGAGCGGACTCTACAGTGAGTGGGATCGTGTACTTGGTAAAATGGGCGATAATGTTTACAAAGAAGATGGTAAACTTTGGATTCGCTCAACCGATAAAGAAGATGAAAAAGACCGTGTAGTTGTACGTGAAGATGGTCGTCCAACCTACTTAGCAGGTGACATTGTCTACCACAACCAGAAGTTTGAGCAAGGTTTTAACCATTACATTAACATTTGGGGTGCTGATCATCACGGTTATATTCCTCGTGTTAAAGCTGCGGTAGACTTTTTAGGTTATGACTCTAGTAAGCTAGAAGTACTACTTTCTCAAATGGTGAGCCTTTTAAAAGACGGTGAGCCGTTTAAAATGAGTAAGCGTGCGGGTAATGTTATTTTAATGAGTGATATTATTGAAGAGATTGGAGCTGATGCTCTGCGTTTTATCTTTGCAAGTAAAAAGAGTGACACGGCTTTAGAGTTTGATGTCCAAGAGTTAAAACGTCAAGATAGCTCTAACCCTATTTATTATATTAACTATGCACACGCTCGAATTCAAACTATTATTTCTAAAAGTGACTACTCTATACAAGAGATTCTCGCTTCATCACTAACGGGGTTAAGTGAAGATGCCGACGGACTGCTTTTTGAAGCACTGCTGCTTCCAGAAGTGATTGATGATGCATTCCATTCACGTCAAGTACAAAAGCTGACGGATTACCTCAAAAGCCTTGCATCACGTCTGCATAAGTTCTATTATGACCATCGAATTATCGGAACAGAAGATGAAGCTAAAATGCTAAAACTCTTTTTAGTGACAGCACTTTCGTTACGAACAGGGCTCTCATTAATGGGAATCATTGCAAAAGATTCGATGTAAACATAAAAAGGTATAAATTGAAGAGACTATTTTTAGCCATGGCAACACTCTTGCTTTTGAGTGTTCATGCCCAATCCGATGAGAATATAGACAAGAAGTTACTTCAAAATGCTCAGATTTTAGAGATGATGAAAGAAGAACTTTCTAAAGATTTGCCTAAAAAAATTGATGCCTATACAACATTCACCGGTGTTGCTGTTGAAGGTCAAACTTTTATTTACATGTATGAAATCAATGCGGGCGCAAAGAGTGACGAAAGTGTCCGAAAAAATGATATGCCACGCATGAAAAAGGCAATTATTCAAGGAGAATGCCGACGTTCAAAAATACATTTTGAAAACGGTATGACACTGCAGTATCGCTATAAAAATGCAATCACAAAAACAGATCTTTTTAAAATTAATATCGAGATGAAAGATTGTAAAGAATTCTATCTATAGGGCACTTCTAAATATACATGTAATTTTTTACATGTATATCTTCTATCCCAAAAGTGTTTGAATGTTCTGCTGCATTTGCGTAGTTTTATGCGCTTGAGCAATAGTAGATGCTTCCATTTGAAAATTGTTTTGGTTGAGGTCCATAATTGCTTTAGCAAAGTCGGTTTCACTCATCTGTGATGCTGCAGCTGCACTGTTGCTCATGGTAGCAAAAATATTTCTTGTACTTGATTCCAATGCCTTTGTAGTTGCACCAATTTCTGAAGAGACGGAGTTGAGTTCTTGAGAAAACGCTTCCATAGTGCCTAAATCCGTGATATCAAGAGTGCTAAGCTCAAGTGTAGGAATCGATGCAGATACCGTGCTATCACCAACATTAAAGCTCAATTCCGAGCCAAAAAGTGCTTGAGAGTTAAAGCTTGTCGTATCCATAATATCTTGCATACTTTCTATAACAGCATCAAATTCTTGTTGTAAGATCGCTCGATTATCACTACCGAGTGTCCCGTTTTGGTACTGTAGTGAAAGTACGCTTAAGTGCTCAAGATTTTCATTAAGTTGCATGGCTGCACCATCAGCGACTTGCATCATTGCAATACCCTCATTCCCATTGGTAATCCCTTGAGAAAATCCAGCTGTTTGCATATTCAGCTGATCTGCTAGGAAGGCCGGAGCAGCATTGTCAACTCTATTTTGAACACCGGACGCTATCTCTGAAAGACCCCGGTCACGACTGTTAAGACTTTGATTGACAGTAATTAATCCACTATCAGCAACTTGCATGATTCATCCTTTTCTTCTGATTTATAATATTATACAACTTTTAAATAAAATAAATGTTAATAAAATAAGTAGCTAATTACTTCTCTTTCTTAAAAAACTTCAGAACAAAATTAAAAATAGCTCTAAAAAAGTAGAGAATTAAATATACAAAAAATGTGTACAGCAATGGGTGAATGTAGTTTTCTTTCTCTTGCATAAATCCTAATCGAACCGTAGGATCACTGAGTAAATCAGGGTGCATTAGAAAAGTCAGCATCGTAAGTAGTGCTGTGTAAATGATGAGTTCTTTTTTAATTATATTTATCATGAAAAAATTTTATCATTATTTTTCTGATGAAAACCATAAGGGGATATTGTATTCTGAAGGTCTTCCTTGTAGGGTGTGATAGGGCTTGTATCGATTTTTATAATTGAGGCTTTGGCACTCTTTGACGTAGTAGCCTAAATAGATCCATGGTAAGTTTTTTTTACGAGCGAGTTCAATTTGCTTTAAAATAGTATATGTTCCTAGCGAGTATGGTTCATAATCGGGATCATAATAGAAATATATAGATGAAATTCCTTCAGGCAATATATCAATTAAATCGACACCAATAAGTTTGTCGCTATCATAATAAAGTATCTCATAACCAAAATCATTGTAACCATGAACAAAAGAGGCATAGTAACCATTAGCACTGACTCCATGGTTTTCCCACTCTCGTTTATGTTCCATATGATCATGATATTTTTTAAAGAGCGAGAGGTGTTCTTTAGTTATAGTAGGTGTTTGAATGACTGAGTGAAAATGTTGTGCTTTTTTGATGACGCGACGTTGTGATTTGGAAAAACTGTAGTTTTTGACATCAATTTTAATGCTTTGGCATGAGGTGCAATCTTGACAGATGGGACGAAAAAACATATTTCCAAAACGTCTCCAACCTCTCTCGATTAGTAGTGCACACTGCTCTATAGTACACTTTTCAATGATTTTATAATGTGTTGTTTGTGAATGATTTTGGATATAAGCACATTTCTCATCAAGTGCGCACTCTTTTAACAGACTATTCATAGTACGAATTATGGCATAATAGTAATTATATTTTTTTTAGGTTCTAAAATGAAAGAGTGGTTTTATGTAAATCAAATAATGGTTTCACGTTTTACGGGTGCACTGTTATTGGTAGTAGGCTTAGGAGCTTTTTTTTGGGCAAACAGCAATGAGAGTGGCGTTAGTGTAGCCGAGCAGCGTGCTGCCGAGCGTGTTGCAAGAATGGAAGCACGCGTCAGCGGGGCTTCATCAGCGGGAGTGTCCGAGCAAGAGTCTAAAGCAAATTATAGAGATGTCTATAGCGAGCATTCTAAAGAACAGATGAAACTTATGCTCATTATGATAATGCTTTTAGGGGTAGGTTCACTTGGTTATAGTTTTATAAAGAAAAAGCCGATGTAAATTACATGTAAGTTAACTTCTACTCTGGGCAATTAAAACCCCTTCAATAAGTTGGTCAATATCACCATCTAAGATACCGCTGACATTGGACATAGCAATGTTGGAGCGAGTGTCTTTAACTTGCTGATAGGGCTGCATTACATAAGAGCGAATCTGATGTCCCCAGCCGATTTCACTCTTCTCAATACCTGCTTCTTCTGCTTTTTGCTCCTCAAGTCGCAGTTCATAAAGACGTGACTTTAACATTTTCATGGCAGTTGCTTTGTTTTTATGTTGACTTCTATCATTTTGACACTGTACCACCACTCCGGTCTCAATGTGCGTAATACGTATGGCAGATTCGGTTTTATTAACATGTTGACCACCCGCGCCAGATGCACGGTAAGTATCAATTCGAATGTCTTTATCTTCAATGACGATGTCAATATTGTCATCAATCTCAGGTGATACCATGACTGAGCTAAACGAAGTGTGACGTTTTGCATTAGAGTCAAATGGGCTAATGCGAACTAGACGGTGAATACCGTTTTCAACTTTTAAGTAGCCATAAACATTCTCGCCTTTAATCATAATGGTGGCATCTTTAATACCGGCCTCTTCACCACTTTGGTAGTCGAGCGTCTCAACACTAAAGTCATGACGTTCTGCCCAGCGTTTGTACATGCGCAGAAGCATCAGTGCCCAATCTTGGCTCTCAGTACCTCCAGCTCCGGGGTGAATGGAAAGGATGGCGTTATTGCCATCATGATCACCACTAAGCAAAACGGCTATCTCCATACTCTCAACAAGATTTTCAAGTTCCCCGGCATCACTAAAGAGTGATTCAATAGTATCATCATCATTTTCATCTTTAGCCATCATATAAAACTCATCTGCTTCAGCAAGTGCATCAGCAGTAGCACTGTATTTTTCTAATTTTCTCTCAATTTGAGTTTTTTCTTTTTGAATTTCAGCAGCATAAGCCGCATCATTCCAAAAGTCTTGAGAATTTTCCAATGCCTCTATTTCGCTTAGCCGCTTAGTAATAATATCGGGACGGATAACGCCTTTTATGTTTTCCATTTTAGTTGTTAGTGTTTTTAATAGCTCAGAATACTCATAATGGTCCAAAATTGTCTCCAATTAATATATAATAATGATTATATTAAATCGAGGCTTAAAATATGAAAGTTTTCAGTGATCCAAAAGCACTTCAAGATGAGCTTAAAGGTCTGAGTGGAACCATTGGTTTTGTTCCCACAATGGGAGCACTTCACCTGGGACATCGCACATTAATACAAGAGGCACGAGAGAGTAATAATATTGTCGTGGTCTCTATTTTTGTCAATCCAACACAGTTTTTAGAGGGTGAAGACTTAAAAAGTTATCCTCGTAAAGAAGAAGCAGATAAGAAAATTTGTGAACTTAGTGGTGTGGATTACCTTTTTTACCCTAAGGCTGAGGATATTTATGGCAAGGATGAGGTACGTGTAGCAGCACCTGATATTCGAGGGTATATTTTAGATGGACATTCACGTCCCAAGCACTTTGACGGGGTATTAACCGTTGTTCTTAAACTTTTAAATATTGTGATGCCCACACATGCCTACTTTGGAAAAAAAGATGCGCAGCAACTGGCACTGATTGAGCAGATGGTGGCAAACTTCTTTTTACATGTAAATATTGTTGCGGTTGAGACGGTAAGAGAGAGTGATGGTTTAGCGCTTAGCAGTCGAAATATCTATTTAAGTGATGATGAGCGGAAAGAGTCTTTAAAAATCTCTTTTGCACTTAAGCGTGCAACAAAGATGATTACTCAAAATATTTTGGATACTAAAAGTATTTTAAAAGAGATGAATGAGGTGATGGCAACGCTTGATGTTGAGTATATTGCCTTTGTAGATAGAGAATTTAATCATATCGATGAGGTAGAGATTGGAAATACCATCATTTTAATAGCTGCAAGAGTCGGTTCTACACGACTGATTGATAATTTACAGTTTTAAATGGTAGTGGGTGAGTATATAGTGAGACGTACTATTTTACATGTAATTTTTCTGTTGTGTAGTTTGAGTATTTTAGTTTATGCTGAAGAAGATGCATTGCAGTGGTTAAAATTGACTTCTGATGCAAAACAGTTTGATTGGATTCAACTTAAAAACAGTGAACGTTTAAAAGGCAAGTTTATCTACTATTACAATGACAAAGTAGTATTTAGAAGTAAAAAACTTGGAGAAATTAAACTTAAAATCAAAGATATTAGGCAGCTTATATCAAATAAACCGGCAAGTTTTAATATTGAGAATCTTGCTATTTTACACGGGAAATTTACCTTTGAAAATGATAAAGTAACCATCTACACCAATAATGGAAATGTAAGTATTGCGTACGATCAGATTGTCTCTATTTACCATGGAGAGGCCAAAGAGAGTAACTACTGGAAGATTAAAGTGGGTCTCAATGCTAATTTGCGTGGCGGTAATAGTGATCAGTTTGATTATGGTGCTAATATTGACCTAGCAAGACGTACAGCCAAGTCACGATTTTTGTTTAACTATTTTGGTAATATTTCAAATATTAGCGATGTCATAACATCAGAGAGTCACAGTGCCAGTAGTTCATTTGACTACTTTAAAACACGTCACTTCTTTTTACGACCGCTTAGTTTTAGTTACTATCGCGACCCGTTTCAAAATATTTCTTCACGTACCAGTTATGGCATTGGTGCGGGGTATGATATTATCAGAAATCCCAAAACAACGTGGAGTATTACCGGAGGTCCGGGCTACCAATATACCAGATTTAATACGACACTAGAGAATGAAAGCAGCAGTGAAGAGACATTTTCTTTGATGCTTGATACGCTTTTTACAACAAGACTGATTCATAATATAGGTTTTAGTTTTGCTTATAAATTCTCATTTTTAAATGAAAAATCGGGTAGCTATACCCATCATATGGTTACAAAGTTTGTCAATGCAATTAATAAAAATTTTGATGTTGATATTACATTTGTTTGGGATCGAATAGAGAGTCCTTTAGCTGATTCAGACGGTGTTGTGCCAAATAAAGATGACTACCGGATGATGCTAGGTATTGGTTATAAATATAACTGAAAGTACCCTAATAATTATTCTTGAACTTCAGGAAGTTCTTTAGGAATAAGGTACTCTTCATTAATCATCGTATCAATAATTTTTTTAAACACTGGAACAGCAGTTTGCGATGCAAAGTAGACCTTTCTTGGGTCAAAGACTGTTACTCCGATGGTGTAGCGATTGTTCTCGTCATTGGCAAAACCAATGAATGAGGTGATGTAGCGATTAATATAGCGTCCACCTTTGGCAATATGGGCAGTTCCAGTCTTTCCGCCTACTTCAAGTCCGGGAGTCTTAGTCTTTTTACCGGTACCTTCATTCACGGTTTTAACTAATATTTTTTTCATCATCTGTGCGGTTGAAGGTGAAATAATCTGTATCATATCGGTTGTCTCAAGCGGAATGATGGTACCGAGTTCATCAATTAAATGCTCAGCTACCCTAGGCGTTACAAACACACCGTTATTATTAAAGACATTATAGGCTTTTACAAGTTGCATTAAATTAGCGCGCATTCCGTAACCATAAGCAGAAGTTGCTTTATAAATTTGCGAATTCAACTGCTTAGCGGAAGGGATAGAACCTTTTTTCTCATAAGGCAGATCAATGCCGCTTTTTTGAGTAAAACCAAAGTTTGTAAGACCATCATGAAATTCAAACCCCTCAAGTTTTTGTGCTAGTTTGGCAATACCGATATTAGATGAGTGGACAATGATGTTCTCAGCACTAAGCCAGTCAAATTTATGCTCATCAGTAATGACTTTACGTCCTAATTTGTAGCGACCATTGTTACAAAATACCAAATCATAAGGATTAATTTTTTTGAGTTCAAGTAAAATAGAGAGGGTGATGGGTTTGAGTACCGAACCCGGTTCAAAACTATACTCAATAGGATTGGTATTTAAAGAAGGATAATCACTTTTACGAATGGCTTTGGGGTAGAACTGATTGGAGCTTGCCAAGGAGATAATTTTCCCATTATCTGCATTCATGATAACGGTAATTATCTCTTTGGCATTGAGTTTATTTTTCATCTGTTTGAGAATTTTTTCAATACGTACTTGAAGGGTTAATGGAATATTGAGTTTGACATCAAGTCCATTAATTTCACGTTTTGTAAAACTTTTTTTGTTTAATATCATATAGCCGTTGACATCACGCGGTGCACGTTGTGAACCGTTTTGAATAGGATTGAGTTCATCATCGTATTGCTTTTCAACCCCTTTAATGCCGTGAATTCTAGTATAACCATCTACTTCTATTTTCCTTGGATAGCCAATAAGCGGTGTGAGTACTTTTGCGTAAGGATACTCACGTGTTTCACCGCTCTCGATGATGTTGAGACCATGCAAAATTGTTCGTCCATAACTGTTTTGGTACTCTACAAAAACTTTAAGACGACGCAGTTCAAAAGCGAGTGTCTTAAGATATTGGGCATTTTTTGGATTGATGAGGTAACTGAGTACAACACTGCCTTTGCGTGAATTGAGTTTTTTTCGAATACTTTTTTGATCAACACCGCTGTAGATACTAAAGAGTTGAATAAAAAGTTCTTTTTTATTGGGATCGATATTGCGGGTATTGACCGTAGCCTTATAAAGTTTTTGGGTTGATGCAATATGAAAGCCATCTTGAGAAATGATGTCACCACGTTGTGCTTTAGTGCTCTCTGAAGTGTATATTGATGGAATGTGACGTTTTTTAACCGAGGTATAAAACATAACACTTAAAAAAATAATAAAGCCCACGATGATTAAAATAAAAAGGGTAACGATCTTTTTAGAACGGTTAGTATTGGTCATTGCTACTCTTAAGGTGAAAAAATGTGAAGAAATTGTACCTAGAATAAGGTTATAAAAAAGTTAGAGAAGACAACTGCGCTAGAGCTGTGTTCTTGTAATCTCTTTGTAAGCACTGAGTGCTTTGTTGCGAACTTCGAGCATGAGCCTCATGCTTGTCTCTGCCTTACTGATTGAGAGTGCTGCTTGATGCAGATCCTTGACTTGACCTGTCGCCATATCTGCCATTGCTTTCTCACCATCTTTTTGGTGTGAATTAACATCTTCAATAGCACTTTTAAGCTGGTCCGCGAAATTGATATCACTTCTGCTTTGTGGTGCTGAAACACTCCCTTTTTTGAGCAAGTCAGCAGTAGAGAGTGATGAAATATTAGTTATATCAGCCATCTGTCATTCTCCGTTTATTGTAACAGTGTTAAAGCACTGTTTGCCATATTTTTTGCGCTTTCAAATGCTGCAACATTTGCTTGATATGATCGTGTCGCTTCTACTAAATCTGCCATTTCAACAACAGGATTAATATTTGGATATGCAACATATCCTGAAGCGTCGGCATCAGGATGTGACGGTTCATATTTCATTTTAGGTTCACTGTCGTCTTGAACGATCTTATCAATAATGACACTCATTATAGCAGGATTTACCTTTTGGTTAAAGCTTCCTTCTTTTAATGGGTCAGAATATCCGAGTGAATTCGTTGAGTCTTGCAGTGCATTACCTAAAAGTTCATTAAAGTTTTGTGCTTTAAAGACAACCATTTTACGACGGTACGGTCCACCTTCATCAGTACGCGTCGTGCTGGCATTGGCAATGTTTGAACTGATGGTGTTAACACGTACACGCTGTGCAGAGAGTCCGTAACCGCTAATATCAA
>CAYZUN010000053.1:0-14937 GCA_964481625.1 uncultured Sulfurimonas sp. | reverse complement strand
CTCAACATCCACTCGGTCTTTACTAAACACAGGGTGCTTAGCAATCTCCTGAGTGTAACTTACTTTTAAAAAATGTCCTGTATATTCATCTTTAACTTCTTGATTGTCAGTAGGTACTAACTTACCATTTACACTCATTGTTTTCATTTGTTTCACCTCTTAATCTTAATTTAGTTATGTATGTTCGCCACATGCTAAGAGCAATCATCACCCAATATTTGTTAACTGATTAAAGCACATAGTAATAAACACCTTCCGAAGCTAACGGGGAAGTGGTAGATTACTCAAAGTCTCCAAAGTTACTGTTCGTCTCATACACACCGCAAGTACCAATCATTTTTACCGTCAAGCACCAATGCCGTACAGTAGTTATGCGCCTTAACCCAACTCAATTTAGGAGCGACAATATTATCTTGCCATTGCAAACCAGTGGCATGATCCATAACCGTTCCACTTACATTGTCTCGTGTGTACGAGCGAGTGCGTCCGGTTTGGTAGGTGCCGTCGTCTCCTGTTTTATAGATTGCGGTCTGTCCTGTTTTTACCACCGGTTCATCCGCCAATAAAAGCGCTGTTGCGGCTATGAATGTTACATGTAATTTATGCATTCACTCTCCTTTATAGTGTACTTTAATATACTCTGCTACCGTTACGACGCTACTGGAGCAAGTAGTACATTATTGCCGGAGGGAGAGGAAATGTCAAAGGGGTAGCCTGTCCGCCTCTAACACAACGCACAGAGTTATCATTTGGCTTATAGTCCCAATTGTCAACGCCATCGTTGAAACCTACAACCCACGCACTGCTAGTGTCAGAAGAAACGGTAGTCGAAGACCAATAATCACTCGAGCCTACATTGACAAAACCGTTTATAGCATTCATATGCATAGCAGGATTAAAAATAGATCTGTCAGCTATCATGTAAAGCTCATTAAAATTGGGTAGTCGCCAGTCTTGTGCTCCGGCAAAATCTAAGGCTTCACAGTAGTCTATGGCGTCACTCCAGTTTTTTTGATTATTGATACCGCTAACACTCGCATCATCTTGCCATGTTAGGTCTGTTGACCCATCATAGACTGTGTTGGTTGCGGCATCTCTTGTGTAAAATGTTAATGCACCAAAAAGCAGATTAACTGCGGTTAAAACTAAAAAGATTACTCTCATCTATTACTCCTTACGCTTTATATTTAAGATTGTAACTATCTGCACTTCAGGGAGCAGCACATCAGTCAAAGTCCAAAGTCACTGTCCGTCTCGCACACACCGCACGTACAAACTAGACGTCGTCTTATTGTAAAAATTGTCATCACCGCCAGAGTAAAAACTGATAGTCCACGCATCGTCAGTGAAAGAAGCAACGGGAGTCCAAGACCAGTAACTACTTGTGGTGACCTTCATAAAAACGGGATCAATGGAAGGGTTGTGACGACCTTTGTCGATAATGCTTACCAGCTCCTCAATGCCTGGAAGCCTCCAATCTGATTTACCATCGAGTACTAAGTTACTACAATACGTCTGTGCATTTGCCCAGTTCATTTCCGAGCCTATCGCATCATCTTGCCACTGTAGGTTAGTAGTGTTGTCTCTCACTACACCTGCTGCATTTCTGCTGTACGAGCGGGTAAGTCCTGTTTGGTAGGTGCCGTCGTCTCCTGTTTTATAGATTGCGGTCTGTCCTGTTTTCACGACCGGCCCATCCGCTAGCAAAAGGGTTGTTGTAACTAGCGCTAGAACTATTTTAAACATATTGTCTCCTTATTGATGGTTAATAACGATATCTATAACGAAGCTTGACACAAGAGGGTAATGAAGCGTAACGATAAATCATAACACTCTATCTAATAGAAACCTCACTGTTTTTGTCATAATTCTTTTTCACGATTCATTATTGTGTTATGTTATAGTATTGCTAAATGTAATCCTAACAGAAGATTGTATGTATGAAAAATATTTTTACACCTCAAGATACTTTTGCACCTAATGAGTGGGTATTTCACTATAAAGTCGCGGCACTACTGATTATCTCTTTAATAATCGGTACCTATATTGTCTGTTTTGCTCTCTATCGTATTATGCAAAATAATCTTATTGCAGGAATTTTTGAACTTGCTTTTGGGCTCTTTTTACTCAGTGGATTTATCTTATTACGTAAAAATAAACATTACTATATGCTACTTTCTAAAATATTTTTTGTGTTCTCATTTATACTTCTCATTATTTTGTTTTTTTATATTCCTGATGAGACAACCCGTATTCATTGGGTTCCCGTAACGTTAGTACTGGTTTTTTTTCTTTTAGATTATAAAGGAGGCATCCTCTTTTTGGTTTTATACATTCTTTTTATTCTCTATTTAATGTTTACTCATGATGTTTATACAAGAGTCGAATACATTACTTGGATTAGCTCTCTTTCTGCTCTTGCTTTGGTCATGTACTATTATGAAAAGGTCAAAGAGAGGGAAAAGTCTTCTCTGATTAATTATGCTGCAGCGCTGTACGATGAAGTCCAAAAGCATACCAAAACACTTAAGAAAAAAAACATTGAACTCATTGAAAGCCAACAGTTGCTGCAGCAACTCAATAGACAACTGGAACAACGTATGCAAGACGAACTGCATGAACATCTTCAGCAAGAGAAGATATTACTGCACCAATGCCGACTGGCCAGCATGGGTGAGATGATAGACTTCATTGCCCATCAATGGCGCCAACCGCTTATGAATATAAATGCCATTTTAATGCATATGGATCGTACCATTGAACTGGAACAGGATTCTAAAGAGTACCTCGAAAAGAAAATGGATGAAGTTATTACACTAACATCCTACATGTCTCAAACTATAGAAGATTTTCGATCTCTTTTTAAAATAGATAAACAGAAGATCTTTTTTGATGTTTCCAAATCTATTGCACAGGTACTCGAGTTGTATGCGAGTGCTCTTAAAAACATTTGTGTTCACACTGACACCCCTGAAGGGATACGACTTTATGAACATCAAAACGAATTTAATCAAGTAATAATTATATTGCTTGGTAATGCTATTGAAGCATTACGTCAACGTAATATTGCATCAAAAGCTATCTATATCATATTACATGTAAATTCGCAGTATGTCAATATTGTTATTGAGGATAATGCTGGAGGGATTGAGCCGCAAAATCTTCAAAAAATATTTGAACCCTATTTTACAACGAAAGAGCATGCTGAAGGTACAGGGCTTGGGCTCTATATTGCTAAAATCATTATTGAGAGAAATATGCATGGAAACTTTCAGGTAGTTAATACCTCTTTTGGTGCTAAATTTACCATAACATTAAGGAGAGACTATGTTGAAAATGCTTAAAGAATACTCTATTTTATATGTTGAAGATGAGCCAGAAGTACAACGTAACATTCAAGAGTATTTGGAAAGTTATTTTAAAACGGTCTATGTCACGTCCGACGGGAGAAGTGCGCGAGAACTCTACTTATCATTTCATCCCGATGTGTTGTTACTCGACATTAATTTGCCTTACCTTGACGGTCTTAGCCTTGCTCAAGAGATACGCCGACATGATCATAACGTTAAAATAGTGATGCTGACAGCATATACAGACAAAGAAAAGCTCCTTCAAGCTACAGAGCTGAAACTGACAAAATATCTCATTAAGCCCGTTACTCCCAAAGAGTTTAAAGAGGTTATGGAGCTTATATGCCGTGAACTTATGCAACACTCTTCACGCTTTCTTCATTTGTGTGAACACTACATTTGGGATAAAACACTCGAAACCCTCAGCGTTGACGGCAGTGTAATAAAATTGAGTGAAAAAGAGCATCGTTTACTTAAACTTTTCATCTCAAGACAGCAAAAGAATGTAAGTTTTGAAGAGATTATTATTACCGTATGGGACAATGGCTACGAGCATGATATCTCCATTGACTCCGTCAAAAACCAAGTCTCTCATCTGCGTAAGAAACTCCCAGGGCTCTGCATAGAAAGTGTTTATGGACAGGGGTATTTTTTGAAGTAATGCTCTAACATTTTTTTCTCTGACTTATTTTTTTAATCACTCTCTTTAACTTCACACTCTATCACACTCTCAAGCTAAACTTCTCCTTGACGTTCTTGATTTATCTGGAACTAAAAATATCTAAGACTTAAGGAGATAGCATGGTAGTCGATCCCAATATTGCAACAAGCGATATAGAAACTGTAAAACAAGAGTTGAGTGTTGAAGAGGTGGCACAAATGGATGTCTATATGATAGAAGATTGTTTACGGACAGGCTGTAAAGGTGTTAATTATGAATGAGAATATTAAAACGATTAAAGAAGATTTTGAACAAAGGGAAGTTACACATGTGTTAAAACCAAAAGAGAAAAGACGTAAAATTGCGAAAATAGTAGATTTTTTCATTACTACAGACAGTGTCGTTGCCAAAGCAACTTTTGTTACTGACATACCACCTTTGTATGTAGAACTAGACTGGGGTGATGGTAAAAAAGATATAGTTGATTATCGTTTGTCACATAATTTTCAGCACCCGAGTTGGGGTGACTCGCTACCTCCTGGCACTTATGAGTTTTATCACAGATACGATGTATCGTACATTGTTAACCCCAACGATATTGAATCTGTAATGCCTGAACCGCAAGAACATGTAGTTTATCTTAAGGTTACTGATAGTGACGGAGGTATTGATTTTCGAACTGAAAGAATAAATATTGTCCCAAAGTATCGCGTCCAATTCTATCGTTTATATATTGGACTTAAAAGTGGGTGTGATCCATTTTATGAATCTGGGAATGAATTTAGCATCGCCCAAACCATCGATGGTGAACTAATGAACGAATGGAATTGGAACCCTTCAAATAATTTCTTTTTTGATAGACCAACTTTTGCACTGGAAGGAAGTCAAATAACCCGTGAGTTTGAAATCATAGACCCATATGCGTTTTCGAACATAAATATGCGTTTTCAATTTACAGAAGATGATACTTTTTTTGACGATTACGCAGATATATATTATAGTATTCTTCTGATTAACAAAACGGACGAAGAGTATTTTCGTGGGCGTAAAGAAGGTACAGCAGTTGGTGATTGTGAAATCATGTTTGCAGTTGATTATGAAGTAAATTTACTTGTTCCTCTACCAAGCAATCCAAACGTGATTTTTATTAAAGAGTAATGGTTATGAAATTATTAGTTCTGTTTTAGCTCTTTATAATACCGACTAAAGAGTTAAAAATTAACGAATGTATTTCTATTTAGCCTGCATTTGACAATGAGAAATATTACATGTAAATGTAATTTAGATAGTCTAATCAATCTCAATAGGCTCAAGGTTTTGATACTCTTCATCAGTATAGAGTCTTGACACGGCCATAAAGCGTAATCCCAACGGGATTTCAATTGAAAAACTAGAGCCACGTCCTTTAACGACATCAATGGTTAAATGAGTATTTTTCATGTATTCAAATTGATCGGGTGACATGAAAAACTCACAGCCATGAATCTCTCCCATCTTAACATCACGACTGCCGACCATAAAGTCACCCACTTCAAAACACATGGGTGCCGAGCCGTCACAACAGCCACCGCTTTGATGAAACATCAATTCGGTGCCGTGTTCTTTGCGAAGCCTGTCAATGAGTTCATTAGCGGCTTGAGTAGAATTAACCCGTGATGTAGCCATTAAAAGAAACCTAGAGCATTTTTATCAAATGACATCAATACATTTTTTGTATGACGGTAATTATTTAACATCATCATGTGCGTCTCACGTCCAATTCCTGATTTTTTGTAGCCACCAAATGAAGCGTGAGAAGGGTAAAGGTGGTAACAGTTAGCCCATACACGTCCTGCTTGAATGCCGCGAGTGAATTTCTGCATCTGGTGAATATCTCGTGTCCAGATACCTGCACCCAGACCATAGATGGTGTCATTGGCAATTTCAAGTGCTTCATCTTCATCTTTAAAGGTGGTTACGCTGAGTACCGGACCAAAAATTTCTTCTTGAAAGATTCTCATTTTGTTGTTACCTTTAAATATAGTTGGCTGAATGTAGCAGCCATCAGGATATGTTTCATTTTCATACTTTGCACCACCAATAAGCAACTCTGCACCCTCAGCTTTTCCAATATCAATGTAGTTCAGAATTTTCTCATACTGATCGGTTGAAGCTTGCGCACCCATCATGGTAGTTGGGTCAAGCGGATCACCCATTTTAATGGCTTTAACACGTTCTAAAACACGCGCCATAAACGGTTCATAAATACTCTCCTGAATGAGTGCACGTGACGGACAAGTACAGACTTCACCTTGATTAAATGCAAACAATACAAGACCTTCAATGGCTTTGTCAAAGAAGGCATCATCAGCATCCATAATACTTTGCATAAAGATATTTGGAGATTTACCGCCAAGCTCAAGTGTTACAGGAATGATATTTTCAGATGCGTACTGCATAATGAGCCTACCTGTAGTTGTCTCACCGGTGAAACCAATTTTTCTAATGTCCGGGTGCAGTGCCAGCGGCTTACCTGCTTCGGGTCCAAAACCGTTAATGATGTTTATAACACCTGCTGGAACGGTATCTTCAATGACTTCCATAAGACACATAATAGAAACAGGGGTCTGCTCCGCAGCCTTAAGGACAACACAGTTACCCGCAGCAATAGCGGGAGCAATTTTCCATGCTGCCATTAGTAGTGGAAAGTTCCAAGGAATAATCTGTCCAACAACACCAAGTGGCTCATGAATTTCTGAAGAGACAGTATTGGCATCTAAGTCTGAAACCGTTCCTGATTCAGAACGAATAACACTTGCAAAATAACGAAAGTGATCAATTGCCAATGGTAAGTCAGCATTGATTGTCTCACGAATAGCTTTACCGTTATCCCACGATTCAGCAATAGCGAGCATTTCAAGGTTTGCTTCCATTTTGTCGGCAATTTTATTTAAAACAGCACTTCGCTCAGCAACAGAAGTTCTCCCCCATGTCTCAAAACCTTTCCAGCCAGCGGCAACGGCAACGGCAACATCTTTTTTATTTGATTGGGCTACTTTGGTCATCACCTTATTGTCAATAGGTGAAATTGCTTCAAAATACTTTCCGTCAACGGGAGCTACCCACGCTCCGCCAATGAAGTTTTCATACTGTGCTTTAAACTCTGGTTTTTTATATGACATGCTTTCCCTTTTTTAGTACGTATTGTTGAAATATAATTAGGATTTCTAAAAATTTATAGTGAGAGTTCACTATAAAAGGCTGATGTTACGGAACCTAACGATTATATAGAAAGCGAAATGAAGAGAATATTAAATTTTATTAGGTTACGATAATTCTATGTTTAACGTGTTACCCAATCAATATCTTCTTGGACAAAAGTAATAAACTCTTCATTTGGTAGCGGTCGCGAACAGAGATAACCTTGTCCCTCATCACACTCAAGTTCTTGCAAAAAGCGCATCTGTTCTTGTGTCTCTATGCCCTCAGCCGTAATAGCGAGATCCATTACTTTTGCCAGTGCCACAATAATTTTTGTAATCTCAACATCATCGCTGTCATGCGGGATATTGTCAATGAATGATTTGTCAATTTTTAGGCGGCTCAGCGGTAAGCGTTTGAGATAACTCATTGAGGAGTAACCGGTTCCAAAATCATCAATGGCAAGGTCAACACCAAGTTCACGAATTTGATGGAGTACCTTTAGTGCATTGTCACTGTCTTCATGGATATAACTTTCCGTCATTTCAACTTCAAGTGACTCTGGTGAAATTCCAGCATTTTCTATGCTTTCTTGAAGTATTTCAATAATATTATCTTGGGTAAACTGAACATTGGAGACATTGACACTTACTTGGGTGATGCCAAGTCCAAGTTCTTTCCATAGTGCAAAATCCCTACAAGCCTGAGCAATGACCCATGCTCCAATTTTAATAATTTCTCCACTCTCTTCAGCTAGTGGAATAAACTGATCGGGTGCTACAAAGCCAAGAGTTTTATTTTCCCAGCGTATAAGTGCCTCAGCAGAAAAAATAGAACCATCTTTAAGTAAAAATTTTGGCTGATAAAAAAGTGTTAATTCATCTCTAGAGAGTGCCTTTTTAAGCTCTCTAAGCATAATGATACGCTGTTTGAGTGATATGCCAAGCTCTTTTGAGAAGAAATGGTAGCGGTCTCGTCCGCTTGCTTTGGCATGGTACATCGCTAGGTCTGCATTTTTAAGCAGCGTTACGCTATCTTGACCATCATCAGGGTAGATGGCGATACCGATACTGCTGGTAATATTCATCTGTTCACCATTGACTAAGATGGGCTGTTTCATCTGCTCTATGATCTTTTGTGCAATATTTTGAGCAAAGATAGGTGACTCTAAATCTTCAATGAGAATGTTAAACTCATCACCTCCAATACGTGCAAGAAGATCATTTTTTCGCATGATTTTAGAGAGGCTTTTAGAGACTTCAATGAGAAGTTTATCACCCACATCATGACCAAGTGTGTCGTTAATGATCTTGAACTCATCAAGATCCAAAAAGAAGATCGCTAATTTACTATTGAGACGTTTTGCACGGTTTATCGCTGTATCTGATCGTTTTTGAAACATCACTCTGTTGGGCATTTGGGTGAGTACATCACGGTGGGCCAGTTCATCAAGCTCATGTTCACGTTTTGCAATTTTGCGGGCCATCTCATTAAACTGCAATGAAATAAGACCAAACTCATCATTGCTATTTAGCTTAATGTGATGTGAATAATCCCCTTTGCTAATAACTTCAATGCCTTTAAGCAGACTTTTAAGGGGTAAGGAGAGCATTTTATTTAATACAATAAAGCTAATAATAAGGGTAACTATGACAATGATGAGTATGCTCACTATCAGCACCTGTCGACTCTGAATCAGTGCTGTTTGAAGTTCATCTTTATTAATATGTGCTGTAAAAAGCAAGAAACCTTTCTCTAATGTAATACGCACACCGCTAAACAAAAGGTGTGCATTGTTACCTAAAAAGAGTTCATTTGCATCATATTGTGAAAAGAGTAATGGAGCATTGTCATATTTACTTGTCTCTACGTAGTGATCATGATCTAAATGTGTGACCGTAAGTTTATTATGATTGAAGGCATAACTAAGGAACAGTTCCTCTTTCTCAACGAGCTTATCGACATCATTGCGAGAGAGCACTCTATTAGTCTCTATGAATCCAATAAGATCATTTTGAGTCTCAGATATTTTGCGTAAGATTGCACGGTTAGATCTAAGATTGAGTTCATCATTCACCTCTTCATATACTACACCCCCATGTTGAATCTCATAAGGACTAACGTGTGCAGAAATTTGTAAATTAACATTAATGTGTTCAGGTTTAGAAGAGATACGATAGGAAGCATCGTTTAGCGCTTTTGAGTAGTAGAGGGGTTTCGCATCTTTATAGGAGACGTAGCCTATATAATATTTTCCATCTTTTCTATTTATATAAGCAACAAGATGACATGTAGCATTATAGATAGCAATATAATTGTTGAGTGAATACTTGCCTTCGCGGAGTAAAATTTCAATAATTCGTTTTTTCTCTTCGTCAAAAAGAGCATTATTGTAATTACTAATATCTTCATAATTTTTGATAAGGTTCAGTGATGCAATAATCATTTCATTTTCAGAAACAAAATGAAGACTTTCTAAAAGATCTTTCTCTACAGATTTAAGCTGCAAAGAAAGATTAAAAAAAGCTTCATGGAGTCTGTTTTTTGCATCTTTATAAAAATAATTTTGAAGATAGTTATTACTTAGCATACCTATAGTTAGCATTGATATAATAACAAAAAACAGTGTGTAGAGAATGAGTTTCAATCGTAATGAGAAGAAGCGTTTCAAAACTCTCTGCCTTTGTTAAAAAATCGGCTCAACAATATCAACATTTTCCTTTGTGACGTGAATGCTATCTATTATAATCTCCTTAGGTACTTTCTCACCGGTTAAAATTTTCACAGCTGCTTCAGCACTCTGTTTAGCGCTAAGAGAATAGACAAAACTACTATCTTGCTGACCTAAACGAATGGCATCTTGTGCCGGTTTGATATAATCCATACCAACGCTAATCAATGAGGCCGGATCAATCCCATGAGCTTTAAGTACCATTCTCGCACCAACGAGCATACTGTCACTTTGTGACATAATGGCATCAAAACGTTCTCCTTGATTAAGGAGCTTTTCAACACCGATGATTGCTTCACGACGTAGATAGTTTGCTGTATACTCAACGACAGTTATTTTAGGATATTTTTGAATGATTTCATAAAACCCTTTCGTACGTTTCTTACTTGGATCAGCGGTCGGAACTCCTTTTAAAAGAAGCACATGACCCTTATAGTTCATTTTTTCAGCAAGATACTCAGCGGCATCACGTGCAATTTGTTTATTGTCGGGGTGAATATAGGTGGTATAGTCGCTTCCTTTGATTGTTCGACCTACCATTACAACAGGTATACCGGAATGATAGGCTTTGGCTACAACATCTGTTGTAGCTATTTCATCATAAGGACTGGTCATTAACAGATCAACACCTTGATAGATAAAATCTTCAATTTGTTTGATCTGTAGTGAAGTGTTTGCTTTAGCATCACTGTATACGAAACGGATATTTGGGTATTTACTAAGTGTTTTCTCAACCATTTTGACTTGAGCAAAGCGAAAATCATTATCGAGAGTATCTTGGGCAAATGCAATAGTATAGGTTCTATTAGTGTCAAGTTGGGTACTCCAGAGGCAAGGAGTTAATAAGAGCATAAAAATAAAAATTATATTTTGTTTCATTGTGAACTATTCCTACATACCGTTAAAAAAACTATTATACATTTTTTTTACTAATTTTAACAATTAATTGTGTTCAAATTAGCGTAATTCTATAATAAGGTGCCCATAATTAAAAGACCAAAATAACGATCATATAATTATCACTTTTACTATAAAAGTTGGTTTTTTTTCAATTTTCTCTTGATAAACTTATGTTTTAAAGATAAAATGGTAGCCATTAAAGCAAAAGTGATAATAGTATGATTGAAAAAATTAAACATTTTATTGATAAAGTAATGTTGCCATATGTATTTCGTCTCTCTGAGGATCCGGTACGTTTTGAAGAGTTGATGCAGGCAAATAAAATTTATAATGATGGTATGCCCGTAGATGCGCACCTTTTAGGGTATCGAATGCAGCTTGGACGAATGTACTTAGTCTTCGTTTTGTTTATGCACCTGTTTATTCTCCCCTTTACAGTTATTTTTCATTCCGTGTTAATGCATATTGATTGTCACTATCTAATTATAGTAGCAGTATTGTTTACTGCACTCTTTTTTGCATCATTTACACTCTTTAAAGAATACTTTATTGAGTTAATAACACTGCGTCGTATTCGAGAAGCTTGGAAAATTCATTTTCCGCACTTTAGTTACGAAAAACACTCCAAAGAGGTCGGTGGCTTTTACAAAGAGGCCCTTGCTAAAGAGGTGCATCATCGAGACTTAAGCCGTTATATTATTGATAAAATTGTAGGAGTAGATGCCTTATAGATATGCCCATGTGTTGGTTGTTCGTATGATATGATACGAAAAAACTTTTTACGGATAATTCATGACCACTACCAACATTACCTATTTAAAAGACTATAAACCGTCACCTTTTGAGATTAAGCAGTGTGACTTAGAATTTGATATTTATGATGATAAAACCAGAGTCACCTCACATTTACATGTAAATTGTGAAGCTCCCACAGCACTGCCACTAGTGCTTAATGGAGAGAAACTACAACTTGATAGTATTACAGTTAATGGTGTGCTGCTTCAAAACAGTGATTTTAAAGTTACCGATACACAACTGACTCTTTTTGATTTAGCGTTTCCTTGTACTCTTGAAATACTCACGACAATTTACCCTCATGACAATACGGAACTTGAAGGACTCTACCAATCCGGTGGTATTTTCTGTACCCAAAATGAGCCCGAAGGCTTTCGTCGTATTACGTATTTTTTAGACCGCCCCGATATTATGTGCCGGTTTACCACTAAAGTAATTGCAAATAAAGCGAGCTATCCAACGCTTTTAAGTAATGGAAATAGAGGTGCGTATGGTGACCTTGAAAAAGGCCGTCATTATGCCGTCTGGGATGACCCATTTTTAAAACCTACCTACCTATTTGCACTCGTAGCAGGTGATTTAGGGGTGGTGAGTAATAGCTTTACAACCTGCAGTAATCGTGAAATTGAACTCAATATTTACTGTGACAAAGGCAATGAGAGCCGATGCGATCATGCCATGCAAGCACTTAAAGATGCTATGAGATGGGATGAAGAGATATATGGTCGTGAATATGATTTAGAGATTTACAATATTGTCGCAGTTGATAGCTTTAACATGGGAGCTATGGAAAATAAAGGATTGAATGTCTTTAATTCGGTTTATGTATTAGCCAATACCGATACGGCAACCGATCAGAATTTTTTAGGCATTCAAAGTGTGATTGCTCATGAATATTTTCATAACTGGACGGGAAACAGAATTACATGTAGAGATTGGTTTCAGCTTACACTCAAAGAGGGACTGACTGTATTTCGTGACCAAAGTTTCAGTGCCGATTTAAACTCATCAACCGTGCAACGTATTAGTGATGTGAAGTCATTGCGTGAACGCCAATTTCTTGAAGATGCAGGACCCACTGCGCACTGCATTAAGCCTGAGTCCTATATGGAGATTAATAACTTCTATACGGCAACAGTCTATGAGAAGGGTGCTGAGGTGATTCGTATGTTTCACACCCTCTTAGGCGAGAAGGCGTATCGCGCTGCGATGGATCTCTACTTTGAGACTTTTGATGGACAAGCAGTACGAACGGAAGATTTTTTCTGGGCAATGCAGCAAAACACACGGCTTGATCTCTCACAGTTTAAACTCTGGTATTCTCAGGTGCGTACACCCCAACTGTATGTAACCAAGGTTTATGATGCGCAAAAAAAACAGTTGTATCTTACCTGTAAACAGGTAGTGCCTAATGATGTTGATGGAAACAAACAGCAGCCACATATGTACCCGCTTCGTATTGCATTTTTAGATGAGTTAGGGCAAAAATTAAATTTACATGTAACGAATCAGCCACTTATTGAGCGAGAGATTTTACTTATTAGTAAAGAAGAAGAGACCTTTATTTTTGAGAATATTCAAAGTGATTGTTACCTTTCCTTGAACCGTAATTTCAGTGCCCCGATTAAATTACATGTAAATGGTGTTGACAATGCCTTTTTAATGCAGCATGATGATGATGGATTTGTCCGTTATGAAGCGGTGCAAGATGAGGCAATAGCCACAATTTTTGAAATCATTACTAATAAAAATATTAATACAAAATTCATAGATGCTTTTGGCGTAATTTTAAGAGACAATAGTATTGATCTGCTTTTTAAAGCACAACTGTTGGAGTTGCCGACTCTTGGTCTATTAATGCAAGAACAAGAAAAGAACATTGATGTCACAACACTTCATGATGCAAAAGAGCAGTTAATGACAGCGTTGGCATTGCAATGCCAAACAGAGATGTTAGAACTTTACAATGAGTTGCATGAACCTATCAGTAGTGAACTTGATGCCATTAGCATGGGAAAACGCTCACTCAAAAATAGAATTTTAAGCTATTTAATGCGATTAAACAGTTCTGATATTTTTTCGCTGTGCCAATCACAGTACTATGATTCCGTGACAATGACAGATCGTTTTGCAGCACTTAGCCTATTGGAAAATTTTGTACCCGATTATGCCCAATCAGCACTGCAAGATTTTTATGCAAAATACAGTGATGATACCTTGAGCATGAACAAATATTTTGCGATCTTGGCTTCATCAGAGCGTCACGGTACGCTTGATCGTATTCAAGACTTGCAAAATGATGCATGTTTTGATATTAAAGTACCAAACTTAGTACGTTCACTTTTTGGTGTATTTACACGAAATCATCTGCATTTTCATGCCAAAGAAGGAGATGCATATGAGTTTATTGCTAACAAAATTATTGAACTCGATGCAATTAATCCTGCTATTGCATCAGGACTTGCCGGTGCCTTTAAATCGTATAAGCAGATGAATGAAACCAATCAAAAAATGATGAAAAAATCTTTATATAAAATCATAAATGTTGAGAATCTCTCAAAAAATGTTTATGAAATTGTTGAGAAAATTGTAAAGTAGGAAAGGAATCTATTCCTCTTCTTACGTTAATAAGTTAAATATACACACTATCCTTTCTTTTTTAATAAAAATATAACAATCTTAGTTTACTTCAATTTAAATTTATATAATATTACTTATACTACTGGTACTGTAAAAATATAAGTTGATCTTATAATATCAACTTATAAATTCTATTAGAATTGAACTAAAAAGGAGTCTATAATGGCAAGATTAGTAATTCTTGGTGCCGGTGTATCAGGACATACCGCAGCATCATTCGCTGCAAAATGGCTTGGAGACGAGCATGAAGTAGTAGTAGTAACGCCAAACTCAAAATGGAATTGGATTCCATCAAATATCTGGGTTGGTGTTGGTGAGATGAGTAAAGAAGAGGTAACCTTTGACCTTGCTCCAGTTTATGAAAAAGCAGGAGTTACCTACAAGCAGGCTAAAGCAGTCTCAATTAATCCAGAAGGCAGTGACACCTTTGAAAAATCGTTCGTTACTATTGAATACACTGGACAAGATAAAGAGGGTGAGAGCGAAGAGCTAGAGTATGATTATCTCATTAATGCAACCGGTCCAAAATTAAACTTTGGAGCAACTCCGGGTCTTGATGAAGGGCATACGGTTTCTGTATGTACAGCCGATCACGCTGTTCACGCTGCTCAAGAACTTCAAAAATGTATTGAGAAAATGCGTTCTGGTGAAGAGCAGACATTCTTAATCGGTACAGGTCA
>CAYZUN010000052.1:0-15046 GCA_964481625.1 uncultured Sulfurimonas sp. | reverse complement strand
ATAAGCGGCTTTTCTTTTGCCGATAACGAATGGGTACGCAAGCTTGTAGCTGGATTCATCATTGCCATTTTCACATTGATTAATATTTGGAGTGTCAAGGGTATGGGAAAGATTGAAGATATTATGGTCTATACTAAGTTAATTATTTTGGTGGTAATCTCATTTGTTCTTATCAACAACAGCCATACGACTATTCCTACATTATTACAAAATAGTAGCGAGACAAACATCTGGCATATATTTATTGTCGCTTCGATTACATTTGTTGCTTATGAGGGGTTTCAACTGGTCATAAATGCTGTAAATGAGATGGAAAACCCCGAAAAAAATATCCCCAAAGCGATCTACTGGGCAATTTTTCTTGCTATACTCATCTATTTCGTTATTTCCCTTGGTGCGATCTTAGCCATACCCTTTGAAGATATCGTAAGAGACAAAGAGTATGCACTGGCTTCTGGAGCCAATGCTGTTTTGGGTCACTGGGGAAGCGATTTGGTAGTAATAGGCGCGCTTCTTGCCACGAGCAGTGCTATTAGCGGAACGGTATTTGGAGCATCAAGACAAATGGCAGTCATTGCCGGTGATGGTTATTTTCCAGCTCTTTTAGCCAAAAGAAAAAATAACATACCTGTTTATGCGATTGTAACAATGTCAACTCTGGCTTTTTGTATGGTTTTAGCAGGTTCGCTGGAAGTTATCCTTGAATTTGGCAGTGTGACTTTTTTACTGGTATCTTTGCTAATGGCTTATGCCAACTTTAAGATCCGTCATTTAACAAATTCTTCAACAGCTATTACTGGTTTATCATTATTTGGTCTATTGATGGGTACAGTGCTTATTATTTATTATGAGATCACTACGCAGATAGAGCAGATGATTTTTATTGTTGTCATATACACACTGTTAACACTCAGCTCTTGGTTGTATTCAAGAGGTAAAAGAGATCAAAATAATAATTTATAATCAATAGGATTTTCATGCCTTATCCTTTAGCTCTTCTCCTAATTTTTAGTGCTATTTTTACGCTCTATTTTATATTTCAATTTTGTTCATGGCTGCAACATTATGCCCTGTTGTTACGTCTAAAAAAAGCTCCTTTCCCTAAAAATTATAAAAAGATATTAGAAAAAACACCTTTTTACAGCCGTCTAAATACGAATGATCAGGTCTTAATGCATTATTTAATTTTACGTTTTATCAATGAAAAAGAGTTTATTGGACTTAATCACATGGATATTACTGACGAGATACGTGTCATTATTGCCTTTTACGCCTGTTTACTACTGCTTCATATCAAAAAACATGATTGCTACGGTAATTTAAAAACTATTTTAGTCTATCCCTATGAGTTTATTATCCATGAGAGCAGAAGCTACGGCGGTATCTATACAAAAGAGAGATTTATTCTTGAGGGTCAATCTAATAACGACACCGTTGTCATCTCTTGGCACAATGCAAAAAAAGAGGCTTATCATATGCACCATCAAAACGTTGTACTGCACGAGTTTACGCATGAGATTGATTTTATGAGTGGCGAAGCAGATGGCATCCCTCCTATGCAAGAGAGTCGCTATCAAGAATGGACACATGTGATGTACCACGAATATCAAAAACTGTGTGAAAAAAGTCTTAAAGGTCGATACTTAGGAAAATATAAGGTGATTGGAAAATATGCGGCTACAAATAAAGCAGAATTCTTTGCCGTGGTAACCGAACGCTTTTTTGAAGCACCGCAGTCACTAAAAAGACATTTTCCCGATCTTTATAAAGAGCTTAAACAGTTTTATAAGATAGATCCGGCATCTCTTTTTTCAAGCTGATATACTAATGATGCTATAATTGTATAAACATCTAAAAAAGGAACAATTGTGAGCGAAACAAACAATACTCATTTAGAAAAGATAAAAGAAGCGGTACATCATTCTGATAAAATGTCAGATGAAGAGAAACGTTCAAGTGTGAAAATAATAGAAGAGTGGGTAATTGAAGATAAAGCCATGGGGTTGCTTACGGAACAATTACTTAAGATCTCCGCGGGGATAAAACCGATTTTGGCAGAGCTTGGATTAATCTAGCTCCAAACAGATGAAACGGACAATCCCACATTCGGTCGATCCCAAGCGAAGAGAGAAACCTCTGCCGTGGCAGCATCCGAAATCCTTGGATGAGGATCCTGAAGCACACAAAAGGATTGAGCAGATACTAAAAAATCCCGGGTATATAATAGCTGAGGAAGATAAAGATTTTTTGCAGCAACATGAGACACTAGGCGTTCGTCTGGAACTTGATTACCGGAAGGCTGAGATGCTACTGCAAAAGTATGGGATTGAACATACTATCGTCGTTTTCGGAAGTACTCGCATCATTGAACAACAAACGGCAATACGCGAATTGGAAGTAGCGCAAAAAGCATTAAAAAAATCCGCAGACTCTGCAAGCAAGCTACAAAAAGTGAAGACCGCAGAACGTGTTTTGGATAAAAGCAAATATTATGAGATTGCTAGGGATTTTGGACGGCTGGTAGGCACTGCTGGAGAAGGACCAAAAGATAGCACAATTACGTTGATGACAGGCGGTGGACCTGGGATCATGGAAGCAGCCAATCGCGGCGCTTTTGATGTCGGAGCTAAATCGATCGGCTTAAACATTTCACTGCCGCACGAACAGTTTCCCAATCCCTATATCACCCCTGATCTCTGTTTCAAGTTTCACTACTTCGCCATTAGAAAATTCCATTTTGTACTGCGAGCTAAAGCCATGGTCATTTTTCCCGGCGGTTTTGGTACGCTAGATGAGCTTTTTGGCATATTGACACTCATTCAAACAAGAAAAATTGATCCTGTCCCGATTGTGCTCGTCGGTAAAAAGTATTGGAAACATCTAATAGATATGGATTTTCTCGAAGAAGAGGGGGTAATTACTCCTCAAGACAGATCACTTTTTTGGTATGCTGAAAATGCTAAGGAGATATGGAGAGGTCTGCTCAAATGGCATAAGATTAATAAAACATCACTGTTTTAAAGGACTACAATGGCTTTTGTAAAATCATTCGGGGCGGCGAAAGTCGTAACCGGTTCAGCTCATCTGCTGACATTAGATAATGGCAAAAAAATACTTATTGATTGCGGAATGTTTCAAGGTGAAAATGAAGAAAAAAACGCTAAAGCACTTGAATTTGATCCACGTGAAATCGACTGGCTCATCTTTACCCATGCCCATCTTGACCACATAGGACGTGCACCTCTTTTGTTTAAAGAGGAATTTAGAGGAGAAATTATCACTACACGACCTACGCTTGATTTAGCTAGAGTGATACTGCTTGACAGTGCGCATCTTATGAGAGAAGAGTATCTCTTGCATTTTAAAAAAGCACAGCGGCGCGGTGAAGAAAAGATGATTAAACAGCCTCTTTATACTCCCGAAGATGTTGAATCTTTCTTAACGCTGAAAAAACGTTATGCAAGCTACGCTACACCCATCCGTTTACAAAAAGATCTGAGTGTTACTTTCCATAATGCAGGGCATATTTTGGGCTCAGCTTTTATTGAGATCCGTTTTATTGAAAAGGGTGTAGAAAAGTGTGTTGTATTCAGCGGGGATCTGGGCAATAAAAATGATTTTGTCCTCCCTTATCCCGAGGACGCTAAAGAAACCAACGCGCTCTATATCGAATCAACCTACGGTGATTGCAACCATAAAAATATAGACGATTCGATCGATGAATTTAAAGAAGTTGTTGTCAATACACTTGCAAACGGTGGCAACGTATTAATTCCTTCATTTGCAATTGAGAGGACACAAGAACTTTTATGTATACTCAAACTAATGTACAAAAACAATGAACTGCCTTCATGTAGAATTTTTTTAGATAGTCCTATGGCGATTCGCGCAACACGAATCTACAACAAATATGTTGATGAGTTAAGCCAATTATGCCAATCCTTTGTAAAAGAAGATGGATCTGTTTTTGATTTTCCGTACCTTGAGTTTACAAAAACCCCGGAAGCTTCCAAAAAGATTAATGAGATTCAAAAAGGTGCAATCATTATAGCTGGAAGCGGTATGTGCAACGGCGGTCGGATTTTGCACCACTTCAAACATCGCTTATGGAACAAGAAAAATGCGCTTATCTTTGTCGGCTTTCAGGCAAAAGGAACATTGGGACGCCGTATTGTAGAAGGTGCTCGATGGATCCAGCTCTATCATGAAAAAATTCAAATCAACGCGAGCGTACATACTATTAACGGTTTTTCTGCCCATGCGGATCAAAGTGAACTGCTTGAGTGGATGGAACATTTTGACAAACTGGACAATGTTTTCCTTATTCACGGGGAAGAAGAGAAACAGATTGTATTTAAACAAGCAATTATGCAAAAGCTTGGGAAAAAAGCACATATTGTAGTAGAGAGAGAAGAGATCAACATATAAAGGGAAAGGATTCTAGTAATGTTAAAATTTGATAACAAATATCAAGTTCTCAAGAAGTATCCAAAGGCATTATTATGAATGCAATCGAATTAGGCGAACTGCTTCTGTCCCTGTCTCTGGTCTTTGCTCTAACTTATATTCTTGGATATTTTCTCTCAAAATTCCGAATACCCAGTATTTTAGCAGCGTTATTTATTGGAATGGCTCTAAGTTACACACCTTTTTTTACCTTTATTCACTCTCTTACATCCTTTGAAAGCACCTTCTCATTTCTTGCCGATTTAGGTGTTCTTTTTTTACTTTTTTATATCGGACTACAGATAGAACTGGACGAAATGAAAAAATCAAGTTCAGACATTATATGGCTCACGGTTTTAAATACTGCTATTCCTTTTATTTTTGGTGTTACTGCAATGCTTTTATATGGTTACGGCTGGGCAGTTGCCCTTGTCATCGGGATGACCCGTATGCCGACAGCTGAAGCGGTAATCGTACCAATTCTAGATGAGTTTAAGATGATTAAAACCAGAGTAGGAACTTTCATCATCGGTGCAGGAGTACTTGATGATATTATTGAAGTTATTCTCGTAGGTATTGTTTCTATCTGGATAGGGTCCAAAACCGGTCAAAATCATGGAGGGATAGCAGGTCTTCTTGCCGGCATCTTTGCATTTATGCTAATCTCCTGGATTTTTTACCGATGGATGCCGAACATCATGCAAAAGTGGAAACCAGAAAATCTAAGTGCACTGATGATTTTTTCGCTTGTAATTCTTTTTGGTTTCGGCGGCTTTGGTGAGTATGTCGAACTTGGTATGGTTGTCGGTGCCATTACCGCAGGGGTCATTATGCGGCCTCTTTTTGAAAATGAAGAAAAAAAAGGCGAAATGCTTTCAGCGACAACACAGACACTAAGCTATGGTTTTTTTGGTGTTCTCTTCTTCTTTTGGGTCGGCTTCAATGCTGATATGCAGGGATTTCTGCAGGAGCCGCTGTTGGCCATAGTGCTCT
Source organism: uncultured Sulfurimonas sp. (assembly GCA_964481625.1). Classification (GTDB taxonomy): domain Bacteria; phylum Campylobacterota; class Campylobacteria; order Campylobacterales; family Sulfurimonadaceae; genus QNZR01. Next base: position 9,607 of record CAYZUN010000052.1, on the reverse strand, counting down.
ATCTGGCCGGAACATTCGGAAAACTCTTTGGCGTTTTGTTGATGGTGCCCATGAAAAAAATGCGCCTAAAAGAGGCGATTATTGTCGGGGTTGGTCTGGATGCAAGACTGACGACAGAAATTATTGTTGCTCAATTACTTTTTAGTGCGGCGATCATTGATCTGAAACTTTTTACGGCGCTGGTCGCGGCATCGTCCTTTACCGCCATTACCGTTCCGCTGCTCTTTTCCCTGCTGATACGTTTTTGGGGTGAAGAGGTTTATCGTGAAAAATAACACTCAATGGCAGTTGAGAGATGTCAAAGAAGTAATTAAAACCTTTAAAAGTGATGCAAAAACTGGATTAAGCAAAGAAGAGGCCAAAAACAGAGTAGATGAATATGGACTAAATGAACTTGTCCGTATTGCGAAAACTCCTTGGTATAAAGTATTTCTACGGCAGTTTACCGATGTACTTATCCTTATACTGTTCGCGGCTGCGGTAATCTCCTTGGCTATTGGTGAAGTAGGCGATGCCATCACAATTTTGGTCATTATCGTACTCAATGGGATTCTTGGATTTGTTCAGGAGTTCAAAGCCGAAAATGCCATTGAAGCATTAAGGCAGATGCTGCATCCTACCTGCAAGGTGTTCCGCGATTCCAAAGAACAAATCATTGATGCGAAACTACTTGTTCCCGGAGATATCGTCCTTTTGGAGATTGGTGATAAAATTCCTGCTGATCTGAGGCTTACTCAAAGTTTTGATCTCAAAATCGATGAGTCTTCTTTGACAGGAGAATCCGCATCGGTTTTTAAGAGCAGCAATCCGGTAAATGAAGGTACACCACTTTTAGAGCACTCCAGCATGGCTTGGATGGGTACGGCTGTTGTTAATGGAAGAGGAACCGGCATAGTAGTTGAAACGGGTATGCAGACGCAGTTTGGTAAGATCGCACAGATGACTCAGAGTGTCGAAACAGAAGCAACTCCCCTGCAAAAGAAGCTTGCTGTTTTAGGTAGAAAACTGGGAATCTATTCTATTGCCATCTCTATACTTGTTGCTCTGATAGGATGGCTTCTTGGAAAAGATCTGCTTGAAATGTTTCTTACCGGTGTAGCTTTAGCCGTTGCTGTTGTACCGGAGGGTCTTCCTGCTGTTGTGACGATTACCCTTGCACTTGGCATCAAAGCCATGGCAAAACAAAAAGCACTGCTAAGGCGCCTTCAGGCTGCTGAAACTCTTGGAGCAGCAACAACGATTTGTACGGATAAAACCGGAACATTAACGCAAAACCAAATGACGGTTAAGAAGATTTGGCTTCCATCCAAAGAGATTGACGTAACCGGCAGCGGCTATGATCCTGCTGGTCATTTTGAATCCAATGAAGAGAAGATCGATTATAAAAATAATCCAGATTTGCTTATGCTTTTAAAAAGTGCATTGATATGCAATCATGCCAAAATACAAAAAAACAATTCTGGATGGGAAGCAATTGGAGAACCGACTGAAGCAGCTTTAGTTGTTGCTGCCTATAAAGCGTGGCTTCATCCGCAAGAGAGCGATGGAACGATAAGCGAATTTTCTTTTAATTCTATGCGCAAACGAATGAGTGTTATTTTGCATGAAAAAGATGCTATCAGTGCTTATGTCAAAGGGGCTCCGGAAGTCATTCTTGAAAGAAGTACCCAAATCTTTAAAAACAACAATATTGTTGCTTTGGATGAAGTGTATAAAATAGAGGTTGAAACGGCTTACAAAGAGATGGCTCGGAATGGACTCAGAACGCTGGCCATCGCCTTTCGTAAACTTCCCGAGGATATCAAACTTTCGCAAGAGAGTGTTGAGAATGAGCTTATTTTACTTGGCATTGTAGGGATTATCGATCCACCACACGAAGAAGTTCCTGAAGCCATTAAGATGGCTAAAGCCGCCGGAATCAATATTATCATGATCACCGGTGACAATCCCGATACCGCCATCTCCATTGCCGGCTCTATTGGGCTCGAAGCAGACAGAGCGATAACGTCCCATGAGCTCTCGCAAATGGACGATGAAACACTTGGTGCTGTATTGAACGAAAATGTGTTGTTTGCAAGGGCCAGACCGGAAGATAAACTTAGAATTGTAAAAATACTCAAAAGCGGGAATGAAGTAGTTGCCATGACCGGAGATGGTGTCAATGATGCTCCAGCACTAAAAGAGGCTGATATAGGCATTGCGATGGGTAAAAAAGGTACCGATGTCGCTAAAAGTGCTTCTGATATAGTCTTGACAGATGATAATTTTTCTTCTATCATCAATGCTGTACGAGAAGGAAGACGCGAGTATGACAATATTCAAAAATTTGTGTTATATCTTTTGGCATCTAACAGCGGGGAAGTGATTGCCATCTTTATTAATATTTTACTGGGAGGACCATTGATTTTGATTCCAGTACAGATTCTTTGGATGAATCTTGTCACTGATGGCATGACAGCGATTGCTCTTGGTGTCGAACCTGCCGAGAAAGAAATCATGAAACGGTCGCCAAGAGAGGTAGATAAACCTATTTTAGATCGTTACGGCATAATGATGATCATCGTATTGGGAAGTTATATTGGGCTGGCAACACTCTGGCTTTTTCATCACTACCTCTCTCAAGATCCTGAAAATGGTCTTTTACTTGCTCAGACAGTAGCCTTTACAGGGATTATTATTCTTGAAAAAGTAAATGTACTCAATTTTCGCTCTCTGCGTGAACCGATAACAATGATAGGTTTTTTTTCCAACAAGTGGCTTTTACTGGCTATTGTATTTACCATAGCTCTGCAAGTATGTGCTGTATATATACCGTTTTTACAAGAAGCACTTCATACTACTGCGATGGGATGGGAAGATTGGGGCATTATATTATTGGTGGCATTGCCGATCTTTGTAATCACAGAAATTTACAAGTGGATACGATGGAAATGGTAAATATTTAGCACATTGGGATTGCTCTAATTAAAAGTGTCCTTACATTGAATTAGTAGTATCTAATTTAGTTATAATATGCTAAATTATCTATGGGGATTTATGATGAAAAAGTTGAGTATTGTAATTGTGTCAGTTATAGTATTTTTCCTTCTGTTTGCATTGAGTGAGTATCTTTATTCTCAGTCCATACAGGTGTATCGGATTTTTGGGTGGGTACTTGCTACTGCAATTGCAAGCTCCACTTATCTGCTGTTGCGTGCTTACAATAAACCACTGTATCACTCTTTATATGACAATCTAACCGGCTTACCAAATCGTTATCTGTTTCAAGAGAATTTAGAACAAGCCATTGCCTATGCAAATCGTAATGCGCAGAAGGTTCATCTGCTTTATCTTAAGTTAAAACAATTTCAAGAGATAAAAAATATGCATGGCGATGAAATAGGTGACAAAGTTCTTATCGAAGTAGCAAAAAGACTGCGTGAGGCATTAAGGGCTTCTGATATTATTGCCCGTATTGATAATAATATGTTTGCAGTTATCCCACGAGATATTGAAGATGACAAATATTTTTTTGAAGTCATAGACAAATTGACTGCTACGATTAGTCAGACCATTATCATTGATGGGAATTCACTCAGTATTGAACTGAGTATCAGTACCAGCAGTTACCCTGAAAATGGATTAAAAATTGAGGAACTAATACAACATATTACGTCATAATATTTTCTCTTTAGCACGCAACAAAGGATAGTAATGGCAACAGGTTTCTTCGCAGTTTTTGATGATATTGCAGTACTTTTAGATGATGCGGCTGCAATGAGTAAAATCGCTACTAAAAAAACAGCAGGAATCCTTGGTGATGATCTGGCTGTTAATGCAGAGAAAGCATCTGGATTTGTAGCGTCACGCGAGCTCCCTGTTTTGTGGGCAATTTCTAAAGGCTCTTTAATAAATAAAGCCATTATTTTGCCTTTTGCATTTTTATTAAGTGCTTTTTTACCATGGATAATCGTACCCATTCTAATGCTCGGAGGTATTTATTTGGCATTCGAAGGTGCTGAAAAAATTTATGAATACTTCTTTCCTCATCCTCACAAAAAAATTGCAGCCCTAACAGAAACTTTTACAAAAGAAGAGATCTTAGCGCATGAATCAAAAAAAATAAAATCAGCTATTTTGACGGATTTTATTCTCTCCGTTGAAATCATCATCATAGCACTTGGCACGGTGATGGAGCAGAGCCTTCCCATACAAATTATAGCCGTCTCCGTTGTGGCACTCGTCGCAACGGTTGGTGTCTATGGTATTGTCGCACTCATTATTAGAATGGACGATATTGGTTTTAAACTTATTGAAGTAGCCGGTGATAGCCGCGCCGTTATGAAAAAAGCAGGAGAATTACTCGTTGCTGCCCTACCTAAGGTCATTAGGTCCTTAACTATCATTGGAACCATAGCAATGCTTCTTGTTGCCGGTGGCATTTTTGTCCATAATGTCCATCAGATTCATGACGCGCTGCATTTTATGCCAAACATTTTAGCAGAACTTCTAACGGGTCTTGTAGTTGGTTTGATAGCACTAATGCTAGAGAAGCTTTTTATGAAAGTTAAGGGTAGTTTTTAGAGTTTACATGTAAAAAGAAGCAGTTACGCTTCTTTTAAAATCTTAGCTTTAAGTACTTCTTCTTCAATCGCTTTGCTATGATATTTAACAACAGCAATATTTTCACTTTCATTAATGTACCACTCTGCAATGGCTTCGTGCTCTAAGGCGTTAAGTTTTTCTTGGTCAACATCATCAAGTGGAATATAAAGCAGTGCATGTTGTATCGGTTTTTGAAGGCGAAGTGTCCAAATAAACCAAGCAATACCAATAACTGCGATGGTTGCACCAAGTGTGCCGCGGTCTGAAAAATCTAAAAAGAGACCTGCCAAGGTTCCGCCAATGAAGGTCGCAAAATACGCTACTGAGTTACCAATGCCCAGTGCAGCACCTTTTTGGTGGACTTTGGCATATTTAGAAATCATTGACTGTACCAGTGGCTCCATCATGTTAAATGCAACAAAGAAGCTGATGACACCCAAAATAAAGAAACCGTCTGAGCTTGCAAATCCCATGGCAATAAACGCGAAAATAAACAGTACAATAGAGAGTAAGAAAATCTCTTTAGCCTTATTGTACTTCTCTCCAAGTACGGCTGCTGGTCCCATAGCAATAAGACCTGCTACCATCGCCGGCATGTAGACCTTCCAGAGCTCAGATTTTTCCCATGCAAAACCGTATTGTGCATCCACTAAAATAATTGGAATCAGAACAAAAGCGATGGTCATCATCCCTTTTTGCAGACCATTAATAATAATCATGCTTAGCAGATTATTGTCTTTTAAAATATCTTTTGTTGTCGTAGTGTTGTGGTAGATGTGACGAATTTTCGGTGGTGTCGGTACTTTAGTAAAGAGTAAAATCATCGCAATAACAGCAAAAAGAGCAGTCAGCCAAAAGAGAAAATCAATTCCGTAAGCAGCTCCTAATATTGGGCCAAGTCCCATTGCCAAGGCAAAACTCAGTGCTATGGTTGCACCCATAATTGCCATGGCTTTACCGCGAGTCTCTTCAGGAACCAAGTCACTGATCATTGCCGTAATAACAGAACCGATTGCTCCGGCACCTTGTAAAAAACGTCCAAACATCAATAGATAAATATTATCGCTTATAGCACAAACAATGGAGCCGACTAAAAAAATAACAAGGCCAATCATCAGGGTCATTCTGCGACCGATTTTATCACTCATAGTTCCAAAAGGAACTTGCAAAAGGGCTTGGGTGAGTGCATAACCTCCAACAATAATACCGACAAGCAGTGGCGTTGAACCTTCCATGTCCATTGCATAGATGGAGAGTACCGGAAGTACTAAAAAGAGACCTAAAAATCGTAGTGATAAAATTGCCGAAAGTGGCATGACCTTTTTAAACATTATGAATCCTCAGTGAAAATAGGATGTAATTATATTATAATTTCGGCATAAAATGACTAAATGAAATTTACATGTATATTCATAAAGTTAACTATAAGGAATGTGACGGTGAAACTGGTTTTAGCAACATCAAATAAGGGAAAAATAGCAGAGATAAAAGAGATGTACAGTGATTTCGAAGTGGTTGCATACAGTAAGCTCATTGACGAATTTGAGATTGTAGAAGATGGAAAAGACTTTAAAGAAAATGCCCTCATTAAAGCACGAGCAGTTTACAAAGCCTTAGGTGATGAGAAAGCTATTGTTATTGCTGATGATAGTGGCATTAGTGTTGACGTGCTTGATGGCGCACCGGGTATTTACAGTGCCAGATATGGTGGTAAGAACGCTACGGATAAAGACAACCTCTACAAACTCATGAATGATGTCAAAACCAAAGGCATAAAAAGTTCACCGGCGCATTACACGGCAGCCATTGCCATTGTCAATAAACAGGGTGAACAGTGCGTTCATGGTTGGATGTATGGCAATGTGACTACAGAGCCTCGCGGAGATGGCGGTTTTGGGTATGACCCGATGTTTATTCCATTAGGGTTTGATAAGACATTAGGAGAACTCTCAAGTGATGTGAAATCGAAACTTTCACACCGTTCTAAAGCACTCTCTTTAGCTAAGATTATTTTACAGAGTTACGTCAAATAATTTACATGTAAAATTATCTTTTATATCTGACGATTCGCAAATTGGTTGAGCTTATCTTTAACATGCTGATCTGCCATCTCAAAACTCCATTCAGGTTCCCAAACCACTTCAGCTTTACATGAAGCTGCATCAGTATGTTTCATTACTGCCTCTTCAACCCACTGAATCATCATCTGATGAAGAGGACAGGCTCGTGTTGAGAGTGTCATGGTTACTGAAACATTATTGTCCTCATCGCTCACTGCATCATAAATTAATCCCATTTCAACGAGGTTAAATCCTACCTCTGGATCAATAACATTACTAATCGCTTTAAAAGCATCTTCTTTTGAAATCATAAAGTTTTCTCCTATTATATTACTTCTTTTCCGTATTGCATCATTGCATAAACCGAGTAGAGCAAAAACGCTCCACCAATAACTAAAACAGAGACACCGGCATTAAACAAGGTATCTGAATGAAAAAGTATTGCCACACCGACAAGTGTTACCCCTGTGGCTGTGACATACATCTGCATGTTAGCTTCACGCAAGGGTATCATCTCGTTTAACATAGGAACTTTTTGCTTACCAACTAGAGGAGCGTAGCGTTCAAACCATACTAAAAATGGAATGATTTTATACAGATGTGAAGTAATTAAAAACCCTACAAATCCCATCATTAAAAACCATCCGGCACTCATAATAAAACGCTCATCGCCGCCAAGCAGGTAGATAATAGCTTCAACTAAAGCAACTGCTAACGTAAAAAAAGCAAAATTGAGAGATTTTACCCAGACATCATTCTCTTTTCGTGCACGGATTTTTTTAATTAAATAAACCTGATAAAAATAGCTTAAAATTGAGCCAATAACTGCCAAAATACCAAGTGTCTCAATCAATCCAACATTAATCAATGAACCGATCATCACCAGAGATACCCCACTAACCATTAAACGATATGCCCAAAGCATGGGTCTCTCATCAAATCCATGGGAGAGTCCAAACATGGGAAGCAGTACCATAGAAAGTCCCATGATGGTAAGCAGCACATAACCGCCAAATACCGCATAAACATGTGCTTTTAACCAGCGGCTAGGGTCAATGTCAATCATACCGCCAAAAGAGAGCGCCATAATAAAACCACTAAGAATTCCTAAAAGTAAGAAAATATTACTTGCTTTCATGGAACTCACCACTATGGATTTGTGCTCACCACGGCGCAGTGTTGCAAACAGATCGGCTGCAAAAATGACCATACTCAATAGTACAATCAAGCCACCGTAAGGTAAGAGTGCAGGTGAAAAAGCAAAACCAATTACCATCATTACCGTTCCAAGTGTCAGAAGCGGCCAGATAATATAGAAAAAATCTACTGCCGCATGACCCACTTCAATCACAACGGGAACCAACTGTGCCATAGCACCGAAGATTATCATCATCACAAATCCGAGTAAAAAGAGGTGAACCCATCCAACCGTGTTCATCTCTAAAAAACTTGCCGTGCTACTAAGTGAAAAAAGTCCAAGCATACTTAAAAAGTAAAAAATTGCTCCAATTAGAAAAAAAGGAGCAATAAGAGCAAAAGGAGGTGCGAAATCGCGTGTTACATTCATTTTTAGTGACAGCTATTGTCGCTAAGATCAGCTTTCTCGCTTGCTCCATCAATATAGCTAAATACAACTTTTACGTTTCCATTTTCAATATCTTGAACAATGTGCGTAAAGTTATTTCCAATTTTAGAAAAAAGTCCACCCGGTGCTTTATGGTTGATCATAACAAGTTTTTTATTACTGCTATCAAGGAGTTTTAGTCCTGCCATTGCATTTACCATTGGCTCTGGCGGTCCTGTCATAGAAGTATCAAATTGATAGATTGTATTATTATCCTGCATATAAGTGTAAAAGTCGACTGTTGCGCCGGTTACTTCAATTTTCTGTGCGTCTTTTGGTAAGCTCATGTGTGTGTCCTTCAATTTTATATACTGAAGTTTACATCAATATTGGATTTTGATAATTGATATTAATCAACAAATATCACAAATAAGTGATTTTATTGATAATATATACTAATAATTTTAAGAAGAGTTATTTATAACCTTAAAACCAAAACCTTACTCCTATGGTGGCATAAACATCATTTAAAGGTGCTAATTTATCTGTATTTGCAAAGTTTTTACTCCACTCTATTCCTACATAAGGGGCAAATTCTCTTACAAGCTCATATCTTAGTCTAAGACCTATATTTAGGTTTGATATTCCACTTCCTATGCCCATACCAGCATTGTTTTTTGTGTAAGCCGATATGTCAATACTAGGTGTAAGAATTAGTTTTTGAGTTATAAGTGCTTCATATTCTGCTTCTGCTCTGAGTCCAATATTTCCATTTTCACCTACTAAAAGAACGGCTCTTGTCTCAAAAAAGTAAGGGGCTAAACCAGAAATTCCTAACACTACCCAAGTTTGATGTGCCTCGGCAGTTTTATCGTAAGCAAGACCTAGTTGAAGATCCCAATAAGGAAGAATCGCTCTGGAGTAAACTATCTGATTTTCACTCTCAGTAGATTCACCATCAGCCTTTTCTCCTTCAAAATAGAGATACACTTTGTTGACGTCGTACCCAACATAAGCAAAGGCATCCCAAGTAATGGTTTTTTCATCGTTAAATTGATATTCTAAATTATCAACCATTAAAGTCGTTCTTATGGGATCGTCTTCCATCCCTGCAAAACTGGAGGTAGAGAGTGTCACTACCGCAAGTAGTGATAATAATAAATTTTTCATAATATCCTCCTTCTTAAGCCACTACGACTTTTCGAAACATACCCGCCATATGATAAATCAAGTGACAGTGATACGCCCAAGAACCTTTAGCATCAACATTGACACGAAAACTAATTTTTGAACCAGGCTGAACAACAATAGTATGTTTTTTTGGTAAATAATTGTCATCCCCCGTCTCCAAATCACTCCACATTCCATGAAGGTGCATAGGGTGATTCATCATGGTGTC
>CAYZUN010000051.1:0-15116 GCA_964481625.1 uncultured Sulfurimonas sp. | reverse complement strand
CATCTACGACTTTTGAAAGTGTTTCTCCTAGATTATTGCTATATAAAACCACAAGGACGCTACCATTTTTTGTTGAAACAGTTAGGTCTGATTTAAAAAAACCACCGTCAGTCCCTTGGTTAGAAAAACTAGAATATTCTGATCCATAGTCTTTAAAGGACCAATCAAACACACTGGAAAAGAAGACTTTCGCTACTGCAATATCTTTTGCCGGAATGAAGTGGTCAAGAACAATTGAAAACCCGTCAGGATTGGCGAGTTTCTCAGCACCGCTGTCTTGAAATGCTTTGATTGAGATCGGCGTTGTGATGTCATTACCAATGACCATGTCAATTGGTGAGCGAATAATTTCGCCGGCATAAACATCATGCCCGACGTGTTGCGAAAAGATTTTTTCGGTAATGGTTTGTCCCATTAAAAATTCCTTACATGTAAATAATTACGCGAATTATAGCCAAAAAACAACCATCCAAAGACTTAAAACCTTGGTGAAGTAAAAGAGCTGTTACGTTGTCGCTTTGATGGCTTAGAAGGTCTAGAGATAGAACGCAGGTTCTGCTCACCTAAGAAGTTCTGAGCCCACTCATCACCAAGATTAGCAGCGCGCTCCAAATAGTCTGTAGCGATTACTGTATTTTGCTCTACACCCTCACCATAGTAGTACATCTGCCCCAAATTACTTAAAGCCATAGTGTCATCATACTCTGCAGCTTCTTCAAAAAGCTCTTTGGCTTTTGTGTAGTTTTGCATAACACCCCATCCGACCAGATAGTTATATCCCAATGCAGATTGCGCATAGGGCAGATTTTTTTTGACAGCTTTTTCAAACAACTCATTGGCTTTAGCGTAGTTTTTTTGTACACCCAATCCATCCCGGTATAGATAGCCTAAATCAACTTGTGACGTTGCATTACCTTGAGCTGCCGATTTTTCATACCACTCTCTGGCCTTAGTATAGCTTTGAGTTACACCGAAGCCATTTTCATACAACCATCCTAAATTATTTTGACCCCAATGATGACCTTGAAGGGCAGCTTTTTCATACCACTCTTTTGCTTTGCTATAATTTTGAGTGACTCCATAACCCTTATCATATAGCCTTCCCATTAGTATTTGCCCATCGGCATGATTTTGAGCTGCCGATTTTTCAAACCATTTTTTGGCCTCATTGTAGTCCATAACAGTTCCATAGCCATTAAGATATATTCGCCCTAGATATGCCTGTGCAATGGCATTACCATCTGTTGCCGCTTCTGTAAAAAGCAGCTTTGCTTTAGTATCATCTATTTCGTAACCAAAATCATTACCATAGTAGTAGACTAAAGCTTCAATATTTTTACAGCTAGCACTACTTTTTGTTGCTGCAATAGCATCAGAAATATCATTAGAACCCGGATGTGGTATGTCATCTAGCTTATCTGAGTAATCTATCATCTGCTGTGCTAATACATCACACTCTTGAGCTGACATTAAATCTGGTGTGTAGTTGCTGTTATCAATGGTAATGGTATTTCCATTGACACTGTAGTTAATGTCTAATTTAGCAGAGTATTTAAATGTTTGGTTCTCCGCAACACCGGCAAGCTTGTAGACAGATTTATTGTTTAGGTTTGCTGAAAGCAGTACCCAGTCAAATTTTTGATTGCCATCACCATCAACATCACTCCCTAGTGAGAACATGTACCATTTAGGTTTGGGAGTAGTAATGTTGACTGTTTTCCATCCAAAGACATCGTTAGATGTGGGAGCAATACCTTGAAGCTGATAGGATGTCCCCTTAGCCGTAGTATAAGCCCAGTCAAATGCCGCTTCTGCATGACTGAAGTCATGAACACCAAAAGTTCCATTAATAGTATAACTGCCTTTACTAAGCAAGGCATCTTCAGTCGGTGTATAAGCATAAGCATTGCCAATCGTCAGCCAAAGCAGTGCACACACACTAAGTATTTGTTGTAACATGGTAAAACACCTCATTATTGAACTGTTTTATTATATAACAGAAAAATTTAACGTTCATTTACATGTAGGTTATCTCAAAGATAGCTAAACTTTATTGTAAAATACCGTCAGTCAAGATGCAGGAGCAGATGGATGATAAAAATAATTGGATTGATAGTACTATTTTTAGTGTTAAACATGCAAGCAGCAGTAGATAAGCCGAGTGAATTAGAACTAAAAAAGATGATTGCCAAGATGCTGGTTATCGGTTTTGACGGTGAGCAGATTAATGAAAAAAACAATATTTACCGCTACATCAAAGAGTATGAACTTGGTGGTGTGATTCTGTTTGACAGAGACTATCATGACAGAAATCGTACCAAAAACATCAAAAGCCCTGCACAACTTCAAGTATTAACAGCACAACTGCAAGCTATTTCACCTAAACCATTGCTCATTTCCGTTGACCAAGAGGGTGGCAGAGTGGCTCGTATGAAACCTTCGTATGGTTTTACGGCAATACCGAGTGCAGCTACTATTTCTAAAAAAAATAATGAAACGCAAGCAAAAAAAATATATGCTGCTTTAGCCAAAGAATTACAGGTAAACGGGATTAACTGCAACTTTGCACCCGTTGTCGATTTGGCAGTAAACCCCCAAAACCGCGTGATTTATCAGCTGGAGCGCTCGTATGGAAGTTCGTCTGAAATAGTGACACGTTATGCTAAAATTTTCATGGAAGCACTGAGTGAAGAAGGTATTATTAGCGTTTTAAAGCATTTTCCCGGGCATGGGTCATCACTGGGTGATTCGCATGAGGGATTTGTTGATGTCACCCAAACATGGAGTCCAAAAGAGTTACAGCCCTATAAAAAACTGATTGATGCGGATGGGGTCGATATGATTATGACCGCTCATGTCTATAACGCCAACCTCGATAAAAAATACCCTGCAACACTCTCGCATAAAATCAATACTGACTTGTTGCGCCAAGAGATGAAATATGACGGTGTTATCATCAGTGATGATCTTCAGATGAAAGCGATCTCAAAGCACTATGACCTAAAAGAGACGGTGACGCTGGCGATTAATTCGGGTGTGGATATGCTGCTTTTTGGCAACCAGTTGGCACATCAAGATATTGGTGAACTCATTGATGTCATCTATGGGCAAGTGAGTGTTGGCAATATTTCCATGAAACGTATTGGTGAATCTAACAAAAGAGTGGATGCGCTGCTGCAAAAATATTTTACTCCGATTAAGATTATTGACAGACCGATTGATTTTGGAGCCAAACGTATTGCTATGACAAAAGAGTACATCAAAGATCATTACGGTTTGAATGTGACGAATATTACCATTGAGCCCAAAATCATTCTATTGCACTGGACGGCAATTATGGATTTAAATGCGTCGTATGAGCGGCTAAAGGGTGAGAAACTTTTTACTGATCGTAAAGATATCGCAAATGCGAGTCCGTTAAATGTCTCAGCACACTTCATAGTTGACCGTGACGGTACAATTTACCGCTTAATGCCGGAAAATTGGATGGCACGTCATGTTATAGGGCTAAACTATTGGAGCATCGGTATTGAAAATATTGGCGGCGAGAACAACGAAAAAGAGGACTTGACCCCTGCGCAAGTTAATGCAAATATTGCTCTGGTTAAATACTTAAAAACAAAATATCCAACGATTGAATATCTGATTGGGCACCATGAGTACCGTGCCATGGAAGCAACACCGCTCTGGCTTGAAAAAGATGATGGCTATCGTACGGTAAAAAAAGATCCGGGTAAAAAGTTTATGTCTGAAGTGCGCGAGGGACTTAACGCGTTGGAGTTGAAACCTGCTCCGCTTAAAGTGAAGTGATGCAAAGCGGTTTTGGCACCCTAGACTGGTTCGTTTTTGGAGCTTACTTTCTAATGTTAGCCATTACATCATTTATGCTTGCTCAGGGTAAAATCAAAAATTCACGGGACTACTTTGTCGGCTCAAATACTATGCCGATGTTGGCCGTTGCCATTTCTGTTTTAGCAACCTCACAATCAGCTGCCACTTTTTTGGGTGGACCTGAATACTCCTACCGAAATGATTTAACCTTTTTAGGATTTTACTTCTCAGCATTTTTAGCGGTACTGTTTGTTGCTAAGGTTTTGATACCGCGCTTTTATGCCATTAAAGCGGTGACCGTTTATGAACTGCTTGAGATCCGTTACGGTGAGAGTGCCAAACGTCAAGCGGGTGTGATGTTTCTCATTGGACGGCTCTTTGCGAGTGGTGCGCGTCTTTACATTGGCGCGCTCGCCGTCTCGATGATTCTCTTTAGTGACATCGCTTTTTTACATGTAAATTATTCCATTGCTATTTTAATGCTTGGCGCGTTGGCATACACCTATTTTGGTGGGGTGAAATCAGTCATTTTCAGTGATATTATTCAAGCTATTACCTACATTGGTGCGGGAATTGCCGTGTTGGTCTATCTCTATATGGCACTGGATTATGACATAAATACCATCGTTAGCATGCTGAGTGCTGAAGATAAATTACGACTTATTGACTGGAATTTGAGTTTCTCATCGGAGGGAAAATTCAATATTTTTGGATTGTTAACGGGATGGCTTTTGCTAAACATCGCAGCATACGGGCTTGACCAAGATATGACCCAGCGGGTGCTGAGCTGTAAAGATGCCAAGGCAGGACAACGCTCACTTTACTATTCCATTCTTTTTACTATTCCGGTAGTCATGCTCTTTTTAGCCATTGGTTTATTACTTTACCTCTTTTATCAACAGCAAGAGGTGGTTCAGAGTTTTCAAGGTGAGAACGTGACCATTTTTATGTACTACATCTTAAATGAGATGCCCGAAGGTCTTAAGGGATTAGTGACTGTAGGTGCCGTTGCCGCTGCGCTCTCAAGTACCAATTCCGTTTTAGGTGCGATGTCATCGGTTGCCGTTGAAGATATTTACCGTCCTTTAAAACTTAAAAAAGGCAGTGTTAGTGAGGTACACTTTGTTAAAGCCGCACGCATTGGAGTACTTGGTTTTGCCGTAGCACTCTCTTTAATGGCGATGTTAAGCTATGTAGTGCATCAAGGCAGTGAGCTACCGCTTCTTAGCTTTGCACTGGGGGTAATGGCGTTCGCTTATTCAGGACTTTTGGGAGTCTATTTTTCAGCCATTTTTACCAAGCGTGGCAGTGAAAAAAGTGTTCTGTTTGCGTTGATTGGCGGCTTTGTAACGGTCTTGGTATTGCAACCCTACATTTTTGGAGCTGATATTGGATTTGCGTGGCAGATTGTAATTGGGACGGTGGTATCGTTTGGAATTATGCAGTTAAAGAGACAGCAATAAAAGATTTGTTGCCCCTGGGAGTGCAATAAGAGTATAATGAATGAAAGATATTAATATATTTTACATACTCTTATTATTACGGTGCCTTTTGTCATTTTAGGTGTAATAGCGGTTAAGTTGCATCTGAAATATGTCGGTGAAAGTTAAATCTTATTGGGACTTTGTGCCATTATGGATTACGCACCGCTATACTTACGAAAATCAGATTGTCGAGAACCGGTGGTGTCCGTTTACGCATGAAAAAAAATCTGAATATAAAGATGTCGCTATTGATAAATCGTATTGGCATCTTTATGAGAAGGAACGATCAAAACTACATCCTGATGACCGGGAAAATCCTATCTGGAATGAAGAAGCAAAAAATAATTCCTAATTATGAGCAATTGAAAAAGGGATAATAAGTAGTAGGATACAACAAGTTTCAAAGTTCAATAATATTTAAAAGATGAATTTATTATCCTACGATATAATTACAGATAAAAAGGCGTGTTCGTGGATCTCTCTTTGGAGCGTAAAAAGATTATTGTTGATACTTTAAAAGAAGAGATACCTGCACTCCAAGCCCTCTATATTTTTGGCAGTTATGCTGATGGATCCGCAACACAAAAGAGTGATATTGACATCGCTTATCTTAGCCTTGAGAGCATCTCTTCTACAGTGCATTGGGAGATAAGTCAACTGCTTGCCCGCATACTTGATTGTGATATTGATTTAATACAACTGCAAGAGACAAATACTGTTTTTAGATTTCAAATTATCTCAAAGGCTGAACGTATTTACTGTATTGATAATGATACTGTAGATAGATTTGAAACCTTAACTTTTAGCTTTTACCTTAGATTTCAAGAAGAGCGGCAGCCGATTATAGATGCAATTTATGCAGATGCAAAGGTGTTGCATGTCTCATGATATTATTTTAAACAAGATTGCCACAATACAGAAGTGTTTAATTAGAATTCATGAAGAGTATGATGGTTATAAGGAGAGTTTTGAAGCTAATTATACAAAGCAAGACTCTGTTATTTTAAACCTAGAGAGAGCTTCTCAAGCAACAGTAGATATTGCTACGCATATTATTAAAAATGAAAAACTAGGACTGCCAAACAGCAGCAGAGAACTTTTTGTTTTACTCTTAAAAAACCATATTATTTCTGAAAGTACAAGTCATAAAATGCAAGCAATGGTAGGATTTAGAAATATTGCGGTACATGATTATCAAAACTTAAACTTAGATATTGTCATATCCATAATAGAGAAACACCTTGTGGACTTTGAAGCGTTTATTCAAGATATTTTTGTACATTATTTAAAGAGATAACAAATATAGGAATAGGAGATGTAACTTTTATGAGCACTTACTACATCGGTGTTATGTCCGGTACCAGTCTTGATGGGGTTGATGTCGTGCTGTGCGAGATTAGTGATGCTACATGTAAATTACATACATCCTATGAGCACCCTTTCCCCGAGGCGCTAAAAGCCTCTATATTACATGCCATTTCTAACAAGTGCTCTTTACAAGAGATCGGCACCCTTCATCACCGTTTAGGTCAGCTCTTTTCCCAAGCCGTCGCGGCACTGTTAACGCACGCTGCGGTTAGTCCCAAAGAGATTCGAGCCATCGGTTTGCACGGACAAACGCTCTGGCATGAACCCCATACAACACACCCCTTCTCTATGCAGTTGGGCGATGCCAATATTGTTGCGGTTGAAACGGGTATTGACGTGGTGTGCGATTTTCGTAGTAAAGATGTGGCGTTAGACGGTCAGGGTGCGCCGTTTGCTCCGGCATTTCATCAGTTTGTGTTTCAAGGGTTGTCGCAATCTACATGTATATTAAATATCGGGGGTATGGCAAACATTACGGTGTTAGGCGAACCGCTTTTAGGATATGACACGGGACCGGGTAACGTGTTGATGGATTTGTGGATTTCACAACATCAAAATATTTCTTACGATAAAGGTGGTGTGTGGGCGCAAAGCGGAACGGTTAATAAGGTGCTATTAGAACGCTTTTTACAAGAGCCGTATTTCTCACAACTTGCGCCTAAAAGTACGGGGCGTGAATGTTTTAATGCTCAGTGGCTTAATGATAAACTTAGTAATCTACATGTAGATTCAAAAGATGTCCAAGCAACGTTATTGGAACTTACCGTTTGTACCATTGTTGATGAGGTCAAAAAATTCAATATTGAACTGCTTTTAGTTTGCGGTGGCGGTGTGAAGAACGGCTTTTTAATGCAACGCCTAAGTGAAGAACTTCAAGAGACTAAAATGAATTCAACGGATGCCTATGGTGTTAGCAGCGAGTTTATGGAGGCTATGGCATTTTCGTGGTTGGCATATAAGCGCGTTAATAATGAAACGGTTAATCTAAAAGATGTGACGGGTGCAGGTAAAAATGCTATTTTAGGAGGAATTTATGCAAGCAATTAAAGCTTATGTGAGTGAAACAAAATGGAGTAATTGGACTCTAAAACTCGCCTCCGCGGATGCAAGTTTTAGACAATACTTTCGTCTGCATCAAGGTGATGAGAGCGTTATTTTAATGGACTCCTCATTAGAAAAAGAGTCCTTAAAACCTTTTATTGATGTCACCAATAGACTTTTACATGTAAATGTTAAAGCTCCCAAAATTCTAGATATGAACCTAGAAGAGGGTTTTTTGATTATCGAAGATTTTGGAAACGTCCACTACCTCAATGTGTTAGATCATAAGAACTATGAGCCACTCTACATTAAGGCGATAGAAGAGATTGTAACAATGCAAGAGGCGGATGCTCAGGGGTTGCCCAATTACGACAAAGCATTTTTGCATTTTGAGATGGGTCTGATGCAGGAGTGGTTTTTGCAGAAATATTTACATGTAAATCTAAGTCGTGATGAGAAGCAGATGATTGAGAGAACTCTTGATAGCATCTCTAATGAGGTACTTGCCCAGCCACAAGGACTCTTTGTCCATCGGGATTATCACTCACGAAATATTATGATTCCAAAAGAGGGAAGCGTGGGTATTATTGACTACCAAGATGCGATGAGCGGTGCGGTAACTTACGATTTAGTCTCACTTTTAAAGGACTGCTATGTTGAATATGAGCCAAAAGAAGTGGAATGCTTGGCGCTGAAGTTTCGAGATATGAAAAATCTACATGTAGATGATGCTACCTTCATTAAATGGTTCGATTTTATGGGCTTGCAACGTCACATAAAAGTGCTTGGTATTTTCTGCCGTCTCTACTTGCGTGATGGCAAAAGCGGTTATCTAAATGATCTACCGTTGACGCTGAAATACGTAATTCAGAGCGCACAGAAGTATGAACAGACAGAAGATTTAGCAAAACTTTTAGGTAAAATTAAACTGCCAAAACTTTAAAAAGGAGTCACATGAAATGGGATGACTTACGCCGCAGCGGCAACATTGAAGATATGCGCGCCAGCGGACCGGCGCGTCGAGGAATTGGTAGAGGCAAAATGAGTATGTTGTTACCTGTGGCTAAAATGCTCATTGGTACAAAAATCGGACGGATTGTTTTGGTTGTCGGTGTTATCGCCTATTTTATGGGGTTTAATCCACTCTCTTTGCTTGATCAGTCGCAACCATCACAGCAGAGTGCTCAGGTTCAGCCATCTGCTAAAGATGACAAGACTGCGGCATTTGTCTCAGCCGTATTGGCTCAAACCGAAGATGTTTGGAACCAACAGTTTGCTGCATTAGGGTCGCAATATAAGGAACCCAAGCTAGTACTGTTTCGCGAAAGTGTGCAGAGCGCTTGTGGATACGCGAGTGCGCAAGTCGGTCCATTTTACTGTCCGGCTGACAATAAAGTCTATTTGGATTTGGGCTTTTTTGATGAACTTAGCCGCCGTCATGATGCCCCGGGCGATTTTGCTCAGGCGTATGTGATTGCGCATGAGATTGGTCATCATGTGCAAAACTTAGTGGGCACGCTAGACAAGTCGCACAAAGCGAAGCAGATGGCGCTTAATGACTCTAAATCCAATGCTATTCAAGTCAAAGTTGAACTGCAAGCTGACTGCTATGCAGGCATCTGGGCGCATCATGTTAATGCTAAAGGCTCAATTATTGAAGAGGGTGATATTGCCGAAGCTCTTAATGCCGCCAGTGCCATCGGTGATGATACATTACAGAAAAAAGCACAGGGTTATGTTGTGCCTGATGCCTTTACCCACGGTAGTTCATCGGAACGAATGCAGTGGTTTA
This sequence comes from uncultured Sulfurimonas sp., assembly GCA_964481625.1. GTDB lineage: Bacteria > Campylobacterota > Campylobacteria > Campylobacterales > Sulfurimonadaceae > QNZR01. Next base: position 5,600 of record CAYZUN010000051.1, on the reverse strand, counting down.
AGCGCGGCTTTGACAGTGGTGACATTCGCGTGTGTAGTACCGGAGCCTAACAGTTGATGCGAGCGATGATCTTAGCTGCAGGTCGCGGTGAACGAATGCGACCGCTTACCGACAGCTTGCCAAAACCGCTTCTGAAAGTTCATGCCAAACCGCTTATTGTTTACCATATAGAGAAGCTTGCACGAAACGGTTTTAAAGAGATTGTCATTAACATCGCCCATTTAGGCTATAAGATTCCCGAAGCTTTAGGCGATGGTTCACGATGGGGTGTGAAAATTCTTTACTCTGACGAGCAAGATGAAGGGGCACTAGAGAGTGCCGGCGGCATCATAAAAGCGCTGCCACTTTTAGGTAAAGAGTTTTTAGTCGTCAATGGCGATATCTGGTGTGATTATGAGTTTGATGCGCACTTTAAATTAAAGCAGCGGTTGGCGCACCTTGTTTTAGTACCCAATCCTGAGCATAATGTGCAAGGAGATTTTCTTCTAAAAGAGGGCGTGGTTCATAATATTGGAGACGAGATGCTCACTTTTAGCGGTATCGGTTACTATCGTGCAGAGCTTTTTAAAAACTGCCCTTACGGCAAAATCGCCTTGGCTCCCATCTTAAGAGATGCCGTAACTAACAACCGTGTTAGTGGTATGTTATACCATGGAATATGGCGTGATATAGGGACACCTGAGCGTTTATCTGAGGTTAATGACTGTCTTTAAAGTGTGTGTTTGAGCAGGCTTAATGGTACGTGCATCACCGAGTGCATTGGCACTTTCAATACAGAGCATTGTTTGGTAACTTTTCGCTTCCATTGCACTCATGCGAGCACATTTCTCAATCCACGGATTCCAAACTACTACTGAGTTAGAACCTTCGTTAACAATAGTAATAGTATGGTTCTCATCAATCAATTCAATCGGGTGTGTGACCTCTTGATAGACACGATCAACCTCTTCGTTAAATGTGATATTTCCTTTTTGAATCTGCTCGGTTTTTGTAAGAGCATCAAAATAGGGCTTCTCCTGCAAACCATTTACATGTATATTTGAAATATATGAGACATTGAAGTAGGTATGCAATGCTTGGGTAATGGTAAATGCTCTGTTGTCACAGTTTTTTGTAATGAGTTCAAGTGTTAGTTCTGAGCCGATGGTGACACGGTAGGTCAGTTCAAATTGGTACGGCCACCATGCTAAGGTCTGAATTGAACTTTTCAAAAGAAAGGTTAATTCCGTAGCATCATCGTCCTCTTTAGAGTCTATAAACTTCCAGATAACACTTCGTGCAAAGCCGTGTTGTGGCATGGACTCATCGGTTGTATGCATTCCAAACCATGGCCAGCACAGAGGCACACCACCGCGAATGGCTTCACCCACCTTAAATGCTGACGCATTACTGACCCATAGAAGCGGCAGTTCATTATGGCGCTCATAATGAAAGAGATGTGCGCCTTGCAGTGCAATTTTTGCTTTGGCATGACGGTTTTCAATCTCAAGATATTCAAAACCGTTTTCAAGATGCTTGGGCGTAATCATCAGTTATTTCCAATGAGTTATTTTATGCCCTTTAAAAGCATAAAAAAGAATAAAGGCGTAACAGAGTGTACCGACAATATAGCCGTTTTGCATACTGCTAAGCTGGGCTACTTTTCCAAAGAGCAGGGGTAAAAAAGCACCGCCGGCAATTCCCATGATGAGTAGCGCACTCCCTTTTGCGGTGTGCTTTCCCAGACCTTCAAGTGCTAACGGCCAGATGGTAGGCCAGATGAGGGCGTTAGAGAGTCCCAACAGTGCTACAAAGGTAATGGGATCAGGCAAGACGGCAATGCCGCTCCATCCCCAAAGTAGAGAGGCAACGGCGGTACTATCACTTGAGCTGAACAGAACACCCATTAAAAAGAGCATACCGGTGAGGGCAGAGAGAATCAAGGCTCGCTCTTGTGAAAGGTATTTGGGAATTAAGGCAATACCAAGAGTGTAACCCAAGACCATAAAGACCATGGTGTATGAGGTAAGCGAGGTAAAATTTTCTACATGTAGATTTTGCCCAAAAAGCCCAATGGTATCACCGGCAATAACTTCAATTCCGACATAAAAGAAGAGGGCAATACTGCCAAGAACAGCGCGAGGATACTGCAAGACACTGCTTTTGTCTGCAATAATACCCTCATCTTCAAGCTCTAACTCGGGAATATTTGAAAATTTTACCAAAGCAATAAGAGCACTCAGTGTTATTGCCATGATGATGTAAGGCATAATCAGTCGTGACGCTAACGCTTCTCGCTCTAAAGTGCTTAAATTTTCATGATTAAAAGTATTCATATCAGAAAAAATGAGTGCGGTAAAAAGAAGGGGTACGAGTACTCCAGCCGTTTTGTTGATGATGCCCATAATACTGATGCGCATCGCGGCACTCTCTTTTGGTCCAATATGTACCACATAAGGATTTGAGGCGGTCTGCAAAATGGTAAGACCGGTTCCCAAGGTAAAAAGAGCACTCAAAAAGAGTAAAAAGCTGGCACTCTGTGCCGCGGGAATAAAAAGCAGTGAACCAATTACCATAATGCCAAGTCCAATCGCCATACCGTTTTTGTAACCGGAGCGTTCAAGAATGTAAGACATCGGCAGTGCCATAACTGTGTAGGCGATGTAAAAAGCAAAGGTAACAAAGAGTGCTTCAAACTCACTCAGTTCACAAATGATCTTTAAAAATGGGATGAGCGAGCCATTGAGCCATGTGACAAAACCAAAAATAAAAAAGAGAATTCCGATAATGATCATGGGCATCAGTGATGATTTGCTATTCATGTTAGACTCCTAAACTTTTAAGATATTTGGCAACACCGTCTTCATCGTTGCTATGAGGAAGAATAATATCGGCATGAGATTTAAGTTCTGCATGGGCATTGCTGACCGCAACAGAAGTACCGGCAAGTTGGAACATGCCAAGGTCATTTAAATTGTCACCAAAAACAGTAAAATCACTCAATTCACGACCTAGATATTCACTCACTTTGTTCAGACCGTGTGCTTTATCGGCATCAGGGTGAAGCAGGGTTAAAAAGTAACAGCCCAAATAAGCTTCGGGTGCTAAAATATATTTGAGGCGGTCTTGAAAAATAGTCTGAAGGTAGATTGTGAGTTCTCGAAGCAGTGCTTCATCGCCCATATAGACCAGTTTAAAGTTCTCTTTCATCGCTCTAATGTCTTGTTTCTCTTCTAAATTGTCATCTTCAGTGTAACGTTTAAGAAGGTTATGTTGATCTTCATTACGTTTTGCCGGATAGAGAAATGCTTCGTTGAGATTGCGGTCTTTGAGTGCGAGTACGAAAGGGTAGATGTCAAACTTACTCCCTTCATCTATGATGGCATCACCAAGTTCTTTAGTGATGATTTTGGTGTCAATAATACGTCTCTCTTGTGAGACAATAAGTGAACCATCAAGTAAAATCATGGGGGCATTCAGATGTAAATTTTTTAAAAATTGTTCACTCTTTTTAAAAGTGCGTGCCGTAGCAACAGAGAGGGTATGATGCTTAATTTTCTCATTCCAGATACGCTGTGTAAAGGGACTGATGCTAAGGTCGCTTCGTAAAAAAGTGTGGTCTAAATCGGTAATAAATATAGTATTCATAACTAGAAGTGTATCAAAAAGTTGCTATACTAACTAGAATGGAGTAGCAGATGAACAGATATTTTTTTACATGTACATTGTTGGCGGCATCATTAATAGCTGAGGTGAAAACAACGTACTACAACAGCGGCAAGGTACGATATGAGCAAAATTTTGAAAATGGTAAGCTGCATGGACTTACTCGCGGGTTTTACAAAGATGGAGCACTCTATTATGAGACAGAATATGAGAATGGGAAAGCATCAGGAATCAGCAGAGAGTATGATGAAGACGGTAATGTTGTTTTTGTTAAAGAGTACCATGAGGGCAGTAAAATAGCCGAAGTTGCATTTAAAGAGGGAAAGAAAAACGGTTACTTTAAGCAGTACTATTTCAATGGAAAACTGAAATTTGAAAAACAGTATAAAGATGATGTTTTAGAAGGTATTTCAAAGAGTTATTATGAGAATGGGAATTTACATGTAAAATTACATCTGAAATCAAATCAGCCTCATGGAGTGAGTGAAGAGTATTATGAGGATGGAACTCTAAAAACGAAAACACCCTACAAAAACGGAATGGTTGAGGGAGCTGTAAAGCATTACGCCACAAACGGCAAATTGGAAGCAGAACTTTTTTACAAACAAGACAAAAAAAATGGGGCGACACTCTTTTATGATGAGAATGAAAAAATCGCACATGAGGCGATATTTAAAGATGATATTGTGGTTAAAGCCTATGCATACGGTAAAACAGGCGAGAAAAAACTTATGAGTTCAGAAGAGATTACAGACTTAGGCTTTTAGAGTAGTATCAACCTCTCTTAATGTAGGTGTAAAACTTTCATTGCCTGCTGTAAAGGCATAGAAGGTGCTTATGGGAAATCCTGAAGAACGGAGTGCATCGGCACTCCAGGTATTGCAGTTGTTGAACATATGAAAGGTGGTTCCCTCTGCGTGATAGAATCTGCTTGTTCCATAGAGACCGCTTCTTAGTTTAACGATCTCTTCTTTCTTGTTCAAAGCAAAACTGTTATCAATGAATTCAACCAGCCTGATAAAACCTATTTTAGATAGTTTCAGCTCAACGACGTTACTGTTGGAAAAATACGTAATAGGTTTGAAGTCCGTGAAATAGAGGTTTATGATGACTTTTATAATATTGACACTAAAAAGTTTTTTGGAATAAAAGAGATTGTAAAAGTCACTCGAACAACATACCTTAAAAGAAGCGATCTATACTCAAAAGAGATATCTTTAAAAGAGTATAACTATGGAATAAGAGCACACTGGGCAGTTGAGAGTATGCACTATATAAAAGATGTCACCTTTGGTGAAGATGCATCTTTAATCCGTACTGGTAATGCTCCTACTAATTTTTCCATCATTAGAAACATTGCTATGAATGTGCTTAGAAGAGAAAATTATCTTAACTTCCCCCAGCCCCAGGCTATCCGTATGATTGGCGGTGACATTCAGAGGCTATGTAACCTTTTAGTATGAATCAGCCGTGATTATATTAATAGTATTTTATATATTCGCCAATTCTAAAGAGAAGGTATTTTTTGGATTTGTAAATAATTGGAGGCGCCGCTCTAGATTTGAACTAAAGGATGGAAGCTTTGCAAACTTCTGCCTTAACACTTGGCTACAGCGCCATTATTGTAAATAAGAATGTTTTAAATTAAGTGGTGGACAGGGTGGGATTCGAACCCACGGAGGTATGACCCTCGCTGGTTTTCAAGACCAGTGCATTCAACCAAGCTCTGCCACCTGTCCATTGAATATTAAGAAGTATTTAAAAAAGTTGGAGGCGCCACCCAGATTTGAACTGGGGATAGAAGCTTTGCAGGCTCCGGCCTTACCACTTGGCGATGGCGCCACCCGTTCGTCAACTTTAATAATTATGGTGCCCGGAGCCGGACTTGAACCGGCACAGTGTTACCACCGAGGGATTTTAAGTCCCTTGCGTCTACCAATTTCGCCATCCGGGCA
>CAYZUN010000050.1:0-15168 GCA_964481625.1 uncultured Sulfurimonas sp. | reverse complement strand
TACATCAGACTTGGTGTTTTTGGCTAAAGCAATTGCAAGCTTTTGTATGTCTGGATCTGAAAAGTTTACTAAGTCTGTCTCTTTTAAAAAGTTTATTATTGCAGATCTTTTAAATTCACCGGAATTAAATGATCCTTTTTATACGCTTCTAATTTCCCATTTTTATCCATCTTGATTGCCCAGTTTTTTAAAGATTCTCTATCACTTTTATACTCCATAAAAGGAACACCGTCTCCACAACTAGATTCTACCGCATAGATGTGAAACTCAAAAAAATCTCTTACTAATCTTTCTTTTTCACCAAACATATTTAAATATTTATAAAATTTGTCGCTCTTAGCTTCTATAATCTTGGCTTTACAAAAGAGTCTTAATATTTTTGCGCTGCCTTCAAAGGCGTTAAATACTAAAGTAAATTCACCATCATTTAAAGCATCTGCATGGGTACGATTACCACTTCCCGGGTAATTCATAAACACTACGCAAGAGCTGTTTATTACTCTGATGCTGTCATATCCCTTTGGTGAAAGGTTTACTTCTTTACCCGATGAACTCGCTAAATAAAATAGCTTTTGTTCACTAATAAAATCTATATCTTTATCTGTTAATTCTTTGTATTGCTTACCCATTTGAATTATTCCTTTATTTTATGATTTCAAGCTAAAAATGCTATTGTCGCACATCTGTTGTTATTTTATCATTTGGTATTTCCAGCGAAATAACGAAGGAAAGTATTTACCAAGATTGTTGAAAAGACTTTGATACAGACTTGTATCAAAATATCGGAACGATATGAGATAAACTTTATTGAGATTGGCAACGATGAAGATCATGTACATTTTTTAATCCAAGGAGTTCCAACAATAGCAGTTTCACGAATTGTTCAAATTGTGAAAAGTATTACATTACGAGAGATTTTTTTAAAACATAAAGAACTGAAGAAGTTGTTGTGGGGAGGGAATCTATGAACCAGTGGATTTTATGCAAATACTGTTGGATAATTTGCTAGTGAAGAGACAATCAGAGAATACGTAAAGAATCAAGGTAAAGTGTATGATAAAATTCATCAAGGTCAACTAAAGTTGGAGTTATGAAGTTTATCAATCGAACAGTAGGCTAATACCCCGTTGCTTGCAGCTGGGATAACCAGAGTGAATATTAAGTATTAAAACGTCATTATTTAATATAAATAAAATAAAATGGATATTTATGAAAAACCTATTGTTAGTAATTGTATGTACAAGCTCTTTAATTAGTGCAGACCTTAAAAATGATGTAAGCAATTGCAGTAAATTAAGTGATACTGTAAAAAGACTTGAACGTTACGATAATACTGCAAAAAAACATAAATTAAATATTCAGAAAAAAACAATTGTAGCTTCTTTGGGCTTCATATTTAGGTTCTGATAGTGTTTATATTACTGATAGGTTTGATCAAGAAGAAGCTGAAAATACTAGTTGGAGCTTATCAACAGATAGTAAAGCGTCATTTTATAGAGGTGACGTAGAAGAATTACTATACAAATTTATTGATCATAACACATATATAGCAAGAGTTACACCTTATAATGAATCGCCCATTACAGCTTCATTTGATTTATCAGGCTTTACACGTTCAGTACAACCACATCTTGATACCTGTAGGCTACTTAATACAAGTGAGAGAAATAGGCTTAAAAACAAGCTGATGGAGATAGAAGGGGTTAAAACGAAATCAGAAGAAGAAAAAGAAGCATGCCTTGCTATAGGAAAAGAGTGGAAACTAGATGTATTAGTAGCGAATATAAAGGCATGTCTTTGCGAAAAATATGTGAAAGTTTGGGTGGAGAAATGGCATATGATAATAAACATGATAAATGAGCATGTTTGTAAGTAGTAGGAATAATAAATTTCAGATCATTGTTTGAGTTGAAAATAAACTTATTTATTGTATCAACAGGGATCGTTCAAAAATCTGTGTCAATCTGGTAAAATAAAAACTACCAAGGACACATAGATGAAGATTGAAATAGATGCGGAGCAATTTGCTCGTGATATAAAAGCTGGTAAGAGTATCGGCGGTAAAGATGAAGCTACTTATAAAACAACTTACAGAAGCTGCAATTGCAGCTGAAATAGATTCGCTCTCAACATCCCCATTTAGAATGCGCCCTGATTGAAAACGAAGAAGCGCCTAAAAGCAAGAATTTGGGTATGCAATGACGAATTGCATTTGAAATGATATAATTAGACAAGTTAAATTAAAAGGGTGTTTATTGTGACAAAACCTGATATATTAAACTACCTAAAAGATCATTATCAAGAATTTCATAATAAATATAATATTGAAAAGATTGGTTTGTTCGGAAGCTATGCGAGAGATGAAGCAACTCCAGAGAGTGATATCGATATCTTTGTAAAAATGAAGCCTAATATGTTTGATATGATAGCCATAAAAGAACAAATTGAAGAAGACCTTCATGTATTGTACGAGAGCATAAAAATATCAAGCCTTTTTTTCTGGAGATGATTAATAAAGATTTGATTTATGCTTAGTGATAAAGTGAAGATGCTTTTATCGACTCTTGAAGATATCAAATTTTCATTGGAACTCATACAAGCGAGATGTAAAGAGATCCACTCGAGCGATGACTTTCTAAAAGACAATGATGGTCTTGAGAAACTCGATAGTGTCTCGATGAGATTAATTGCTATCGGTGAAGGTTTTACTTGTGATTTATGTAACGATACTTGTGCTACCAAACTGGAGTTTTGGGGTAAGAAAGCAACCTTTAGCTACAATCTGCTACATATTACAATTAAGACAATACAATGAATTTCACACCCATAGATGACATTAACTCAGAATCCATACAGATATACAATCAATTTAGAGACAACGCTTTTAGAGCCGATAACAGCTTTGTAGCCGATAGCCCTAAAGTGGTCAATCTGTTACTTGAAGCTGACATAGAGATTAAAAGTATTCTTGCGACGCAGGAGTATTATGGCGAACATGAAGATCTGATTGCTCATAAAGATATTGAGTATCTCTTTGTCGCCTCCAAAGAGATGATGCGCAGCATTGTTGGACATAAAATTCATCATAATGTTATGATGCACGGTATTCGTCCTGATGAAGTAGAGTTAAGTGATTTGGGTAATAATATTATTATGCTTGATGAAATTTCATCGACTCAAAATATAGGCTCCATTGCCCGCAGCGCTGCGGCTATCGGCATTAATTCGTACCTTATTCCTTCGTATGGACCTCACCCCTACAGTAGACGCGCACTCAGAGTCTCTATGGGGTATGCCAGTAAATTAAAAATACATGTATATTCAGATATTGTCACAACGCTGGAATACTTAAAAATTATGGGCTATACTATTTTTGCTGCAGAGGTGACACCGCAATCAATACCTCTATCTCAAGTCAGTGTCCCTGAAAAATGGGTTTTATTAATGGGTCATGAAGGAGCAGGACTCTCGCAAGAGATTCTTGATACGTGTGATGAAGCAGTTCAGATTGAGATGATGGAGGGCATTAAAAGTTTTAATGTTGGCGTTGCAGCATCCATTATGATGTATCAATTTAAAGCGCGCGCATAAGCGTGTGATTTCATTCTCTTTCTAGCTATAATGCCACTTATGAAACCAATACTTTACTTTCTTAGATCTTCGGAGCAGAAGATCGCTACTGATATGCTCTACTATGCTGCGCGTCTTGATGATGCCGGTAAAACAGTTGAAGATGTCCCCGAATTAATCATGTTTCAAAGATACTATGGACTTAATGCTAATGACCTTGGAGTGTACGCTTTAAGTGGGCACAACCTCTCTGGTGCCGCGTGGATACGGCTTTTTAGAGAATATGATGCACCCAATGCGTATGTGGATGAGATGACACCGATACTCACTATTGGCGTGAAGCCGGAGTTTAGAGGTCAGGGGATTGGCACGGCAATGCTCGATCAGCTTCTTCAAGAAGCAGCAGCACTCTATGAGCAGATTAGCGTCAGTATTGTGCATGATTCTGCGGCAGTAAGATTTTATGAGCGTTTCGGTTTTGTTCGCGTGGAAGGTTCTAAGCAGACAAGTCCCATAGATGGTGCCCCCGTTTTAATCATGCTTAAAAAACTGGTGCAACAAGAGGTGAAGCGTCCATCAGACGGATACGATCCGACATACTGGATGGATTGAATTTTCATTATGAATTTTGAAACAATAGATGACTTAAATATTCCCTCTTTAGAGATTTACCGCCAACTGCACACAAGAGTATTATGATGAGTTTGAAGATTTGATTCGTCAAAAAGAGATTCCACATCTTTTTGTAGCAAATAAAAAGTTGATGGAGACAATTGTAGGGCACAGAATTCATCACAACGTTATGATGCACGAAATGCCACAGTACTCGGAGTCGATTCCTATCTGGTTCCAAAGCAAGGATCTCACCCTTATGGCAGGCGCGCACTTAGGGTTTCCATGGGGCATGTGAGTAAGCTTAAAATACATGTATATTCTGATATCTTTACAATCATCAAAACTTTAAAAGCCAATGGTTATAAAATATTTGCCGTAGAAGTGACTTCAGATGCTACACTACTGCTGGAAATAAAGGGCAGGGCTTAAGCTCCGAGGTTTTGGCTGTTTGTGATGAAGCGGTGCAGATTGAGATGGCAGCTGATGTAAAGAGTTTTAACGTTAGTATTGCGGCATCTATTTTAATGTATCAGTTTAAAGCTATAATACGAAAATAATAGACAAACCTAAAGGCAACCATTGAAAAAAGTATTTCCTCTGCAACAAGAGAACAAACATCCCGATCGTGTGATTGAAGCCATTAAAAATGAGATTCGCAAATATTTAAAACGTGAACGCAAGAAAAAATTACCCGAAGATGCCATTTTTTGGGATTTTGACTGTCGTTTTGGTCAGACACGTGATGATGCGCGGAGTGTTAAGTCGTCTGAGGTAATTACCTCTTTAGATAAAGCAAAAGAGGCTAATTGGGAAGCGTGTTATGTTGAGATTACAGCGCGTGCATCATTTAAAGAAAAAGTGATGTCGAATGAGGGTTAGATTTTTTCTTGCTCTTTCCTCTTTTGCTTCATTTTAAGTTTTGCAACCTCCCTCATATCGGCTGCTTCGTCACTCTCATCAATGATTTCAATACCTAAAATGGTCTCAATACAGTCTTCTAAAGTAAGAATTCCTTCAGTTTGGTCATAGTTATCCCTAACTAAAAACATATGATCTTTTTTGGAAATAAAGAGGTCAAGTGCTTTAGAAACAGGAATATTTTCATTAATCGTAAATATATCTTTTTTTATTGATCCGACACTCACGCTGTCATCTTGAAGTGCTTGTTGAAAAATCTTTTTAGTTAAAACAATACCGGTAACATCCTCTATAGATCCATTATAAACCGGAATACGAGAGAATTTAAAAATATCCTTTTGCGTTGATATGACCTCTTTAATGCTCATATTTTCATCAATAGCAAAAATAACACTTCTGGGAGTTAAAACATCTTCTACTTTTATTTTATCAAGCTTTAAAATATTTTCAATAACATCAGATTCTTTCTCGTCAATAACGCCATCATCTTCACTAAGGAGCATGCTTTCTAAAAGTTCATCTTTTGTTAAGGTATTGATGTTCTCTTTTCCTTTAGAGATTCTATCGGTTACAAAAAGTGTTGTTAAAATAATAGGGTAGGTAATCCAGATGAAAATTCTAATAATTTGAGCAGTTAGTGGTGCTAGCTGCTTGCAGTAAATAGCACCAATTGTCTTTGGAATAATTTCAGAGAAAAATAAAATAGCAAAGGTTAAGACTATGGAGACATAGACAACGGCTTCATTACCAAAAATAATGGCAGCCTGAGCACCTACGGCAGCTGCTCCCAAAGTGTTGGCAATGGTATTTAAGATGAGAATGGAAGCGATAGACTTGTTGATGTTTAGTTTATGAAGTCTTAAAAGTTTTCCGACTTTAGGACGTTCTTTTTCCAAAACTAAAATATAAGACATGTTAATTGATAAAAGCACCGCCTCTAAAATCGAACATAAAAATGAGACACCCACGGCTAAGAAGAAGAAGAGTAATAATTGATCCATTAAGTTTTAAAAATCCTTATAGTTGTGTAGGTTGTATAGGTTGTGCCGCATTATATTATGAACTGACTAATGAATAACTTCACCCTGTGATTATTTTATAACTAAAGTGAATTAAACTAAGCTCAACAGTACTAAAAAGAGAACCGGCGGCGTGACAATCAGTCCAAATTTTGAGTACTGCCAAAAACCTATATGCACCCCTTTTTGATTGAGGCTATGAAGCCATAAAAGGGTTGCTAACGAGCCAAACGGTGTCATTTTTGGACCAAGATTACATCCAATAATATTGGCGTAAATCATTGCTTGGTTTCCGATTGATTCAAGAGCAATATCCATAACCATAATGGTTGGCATATTATTCATGAAAGCACTCAAAAATGCTGCGAGAAACCCAGTACCCATAATGCTAATAAACTCACCTTGATGGTGTAAATACTCCAATATTGATGTAAGGTAATTGGTTAGTCCGGCATTTTTTAAGCCATAAACAACAATATAAAGCCCCAAACTAAACCATACTACTTGCCACGGTGCATTTTTAATGATGTGAACCGGCTCTACAGTTTTAAACAGTGTCGAGATGATTAAAAAGAGCAGTCCTCCGCCAAGGGCAAATACAGATACAGGAATATCATAAGCATCGCCAATAAAATAACCCGAAAGAAGCAGTGCCAAAAATATCCAACTGAAATAGAATAGTGTTTTATTCTTTAAGACATCATTGGGATTTTTAAGTAGATCAATATCAACAGTTTTAGGTATATCTTTTCGCAGTACTAACCAAAGCACAACAATGGTGACCAATACACTGACAATATAAGGAAGGTACATATTTGCAATATACTCAGCAAAACCGATATCAAAATAGTTAGCCGTGACAATATTAGTGAGATTTGAAAAGACAAAAGGAAGCGATGCACTATCACTAATAAACCCGCCTGCAAGTAAAAAGGCTAAAATGCTTTTGGCACTCAGTTGCAATATGCGCATTTTGGCTAAAAGAATCGGAGTTAAAATCAGTGCCGCGCCATCATTGGCAAAGAGTGCAGAGACTACCGCTCCGAGTAAAATGGAGTAGACGAACATCTTGTGTCCGCTGCCGTTTGAGAATTTTGCCATCTTCAGTGCTGCCCACTCAAAAAAGCCGATCTCATCAAGTACCATTGAGAGAATAATAATCCCAATAAATGCAAGTGTGGCATCCCAGACAATATCAAATACTATAAAAAGATCGTTATATTCAACGACACCGGCTGCAAATGCAACTATAGCACCGATTACCGCAGTGGTGCCAATTTGTAAACCGCGTGGCTGCCAAATAATAAAAAGCAGGGTAATGAGAAAAATTGAACTCGCAAGCAGCATGTTATGGATTTAGTACTTTTGATTTTTCAAGTGCTTGTTCAATTTCTTCTTTGCTAAGATCCCCCGTAAGGTTTAGTTCGACATTCCCATCTTTTCCAGAGACTTCCATGTTCTGAATTTTCTTTTTAGTATCATCGCTCATACATTCGCACTGACCCGTTGCACAGTTCTCTACCATCGTAACAATGTTTTGCTTCTTTACTTCACCTGTAAATAATATTTTGACACCGCTATTAGTTGTATTGACATTTTTTTTCATTTTAAACTCCTAAGTTTTTTTTGACGGCTGGCAACAGCTCATCTTTAATTAGTTTTAGTGTTCTCTCAAACGCTTCGTAGGGTTGTCCGTCAGGATCTTCAAAATTTACATGTATATTTTTTGTTTTTGCCGGAAACAGTGGACAGCTCTCTTTGGCATTGTCACACACCGTAACTACTAAATCAAAGTCAATATCCATTACTTTGTCTATTGTTTTAGAGTGGTACTCATCACTCCATGAGCCATCTTTTTCTAAAACTTTTTTTGCATTGGGATTGACGCGTCCACTTGCTTTGACACCTGAACTGTAGGCTTTTGCTCCATTAATGTACTTATTAATAAGTGCTTCACCAATAATAGAGCGACAGCTATTACCCGTACATAAAATTAGTACTTTTTTATCCAACTTGGCATCCTTTTTTTAGTGTTGGCAGTTCTACATGTAAATAGCCAATCTCTTTTAAAACAGATTGTCGAAATTCATCAAGTGGTTTTCTAATGCTGTAATACGCCCATCGTCCTCGCCTGTCAACTTTTAAAAAACCAGCCTCTTTCAAAATTTTCAGATGTCGTGATATACGTGACTGCGACATCTCAAATGAACTCTCAATATCACACACACAGATTTCACCATTTACATGTATAAACAAAAGTATCTTTAAGCGTGTCTCATCATAAAGTGAACCGACAGTTTTAAGAAATATCTCCATTTGCAAACACCTTAATTTTGACATTTTTAGAATTGTATCATAAATATATTTATATATAAAGATATCTTGATATAATTTTTAGAATATTATATAGGAATTGGTAATAATATAAGGTGTAAGCCCCTAAGATAGGGCTTTGGTTACTTTTATTTAAGAAGTATTGCTGTATAATTTCAATACAATAAAATTGTAACTAAACGGTAACAGAAAAATTATAAATCCCTTACTGAATATAAAAGGAAATACGTGGAAATACAGACAGTTAAAAAATTGGAAAAAGAGGCTATTAAAAGTAGTAGGATTGATTTTATAAGACTTGGTTTTGCACTCTTTTTCATGGTGGCTGTCTTAACCTATAGTTTTGTGAGTACCGGTGGTGTGCCAAACAATATGTTTTTGGCAATAGCGGCACTATTTGGTGCATATATGGCAATGAACATTGGTGCAAATGATGTTGCAAACAATGTTGGACCGGCTGTTGGCTCTAAAGCGCTTACAATGGGTGGTGCTATTGTTATTGCTGCAATTTTTGAGGCATCAGGTGCACTGATTGCCGGCGGTGATGTTGTAAAGACCATTAAAAAAGGAATTATTGATATTGCTGCGTTTGGGGGTAATACAGACTCTTTTATCTGGGCAATGATGGCGGCACTTTTAGCTGCGGCTGTATGGCTAAATTTAGCAACTATGTCAAAGGCTCCGGTATCAACGACACACTCCATTGTGGGTGGTGTTATGGGTGCAGGTATTGCGGCTGCAGGGTTTTCAATTGTGGCATGGGGGACGATGGCTAAAATTGCTGCTTCATGGATTATTTCACCGGTTCTTGGCGGTGTGATTGCTGCTATGTTTCTTTTTGCAATTAAAAAGAGTATAGTGTACAAAGAGAATAAAATAGAAGCAGCGACGAAATGGGTACCGGTCTTTGTAGCGATTATGTCGTGGGCATTTATTACCTATTTAACGCTTAAGGGTCTTAAAAAAGTTTGGCCGTCAATTGTTGATATTTTAGCTTTTCTTCCTGATGAGAAAAAACCTTCTTTTGTTATAGCCGCAATTTTTGGACTTATCGTTGCAGCTGTTGTCTATTTTATTGTGAAATCAACGGTCTCTAAAAAGGCACACACTATTGAAAATAGCAGAGCCGGTGTTAATACACTCTTTACTGTGCCACTGATTTTTGCAGCGGCACTGTTAAGTTTTGCACATGGAGCCAATGATGTTGCTAATGCTATTGGACCCTTAGCTGCTATTAATGATGCCGTTATGACCGGAGGCATTTCCGCAAAAGCCGGCATTCCTCTTTGGGTGCTGGGTGTTGGTGCTATCGGTATTGCTATGGGTCTTGCTCTGTATGGACCAAAGCTGATTCGTACTGTTGGTAGTGAGATTACGGAACTTGACCAGATGCGAGCATTTTCTGTGGCGATGGCAGCATCAATTACGGTTATTATTGCGTCTCAACTTGGACTTCCTGTTAGTTCTACTCACATTGCTGTGGGCGGTATCTTTGGTGTTGGTTTTTTAAGAGAATATCTTGATTCAACGAATATTAAAGATGAAATTGCCCAAGAGAAAGAAGTGATTGTTGATGAGAAAAAAGTTTTAAAAGCACTTCATTCTGAGCTTAAGACATTAGAAGCAAAAGAGGCAAAGAGTAAAGAGAATTATGTGAGAATTGTAGAGCTCTACAAAAGGATAGATGAAGAAGAAGATGCTCTAAAAGAGGCCAAAAAACAGTTGAAAAGTACTCAAAAAGTTCAATATGTTAAACGTGATGCAGTTAAAAAGATTGTAGCTGCTTGGATAATAACAGTTCCTGCTGCCGCTACTCTATCAGCTCTTATTTATTTTATGATTAGAGGAATTGTACTGTAGTGTTAAAAAGAATATTCTTACCTACTATTTTAGTGCTTTTGGCTTATGGTTTCTGGATAAGTCCGGACTTTAAAGAGATATCAGCAGGTGTTGCTATCTTTTTATTTGGAATGCTGTCGCTTGAGGAGGGCTTTAAAGTGTTCTCTGGCGGTACACTAGAAAGAATTTTACAAAAGTCGACTGATAAACTTTACAAAAGTATCGGTTTTGGTATGATCGCTACGACAGTGATGCAATCAAGCTCTTTAGTTTCAGTATTGACAATCTCGTTTTTAGGAGCAGGTCTCATTGGTCTTACTCAAGGTATCGGAATTGTTTTTGGTGCTAATATTGGTACAACTACGGGTGCATGGCTTGTTGCTGGCTTTGGACTCAAAGTAAAGATATCTGCTTATGCAATGCCGATGCTTGTATTTGGTGTCATCCTCATCTTTCAAAAAGCAAAATCTTTCAAGGGCATTGGATACATTCTTGCAGGTCTGGGATTTTTATTCCTTGGAATCCATTACATGAAAGATGGATTCGAAGCATTTAAAAATACAATTGATCTGGCTTCTTATGCAGTTGAAGGACTTAGAGGACTCTTTATATTTACCGGTATTGGTATTTTTGCAACGGTTGTTATGCAGTCGTCTCATGCTACATTGGTACTCATTATTACTGCTTTGTCAGTGGGGCAAATAACGTATGAAAATGCGTTAGCTCTAGCTATTGGAGCCAATGTTGGAACCACGATCACAGCTATTATTGGTGCTATGAGTTCCAATATTGTAGGGAAACAACTTGCAGGGGCACATCTAATTTTCAATGTGGTTACTGGACTTATAGCTATTATATTTATGAGTCAAATCATGTATTCAGTCGATTTTATAAGTCAATCAGTCGGTATTGCCAATGATGATTATACGCTAAAACTTGCAGTGTTTCATACTATTTTCAATGTCATTGGTGTTGTTGTTATGGTACCGTTTATCAACAAACTGGTAACTTTCTTAGAATCAACATTTAAAGAGAGCATCTCTAAAACCGATAAGAGCGTTGATCGTGTCAAGTATCTGAATGACTCTGTATTGGAGCTTCCTGCTACATCAATGGCAGCTATTATTAGAGAGACAAAACATCTCTATGAAAATGCCTTTGAAATTATTGCTCATGGTCTAAATGTAAAAAGAAATAATATCGTTTCATCACTCTCTTTAGACGAAGTAATAAAAGATTCATATAGTAGCAGTGTTATTGATATTGATGACTTTTATAACCGTAACATAAAGGGTATTTATGGAGAAATTATAGATTTTTCTGCAAAAGCACAATCTCAAATGCCGCTAGAAGATATAGAGGCACTATATAAATTAAAACTTGCTAATAGAGATATTGTAGAAGCGGTAAAAGATACCAAGCATTTGCAAAAGAATTTAGTGAAATATTCAATGAGTGTCAATGAGCATATTAAAGAGCAATATGACACGATTAAAAGAGATTTGGCAGAGCTTTTAAGAAATATTAATATTGTTGCAACGACTGATGAAGAAGATGTAATCTTACTGTTACTTTCAAAAGCTAAACTCCATACTGAAAAATATGACATTCTTGGAAATGGAACACTGGACAATTTAATTAGGAACCGTTTGATTACCAATGAGATGGCAACATCATTGATGAATGATAGTGCGTATGCCTATGATATTAGTAAAAATCTCATAGCTATGGCAGAAGTGATATTTGTTGATTGCAATAGCAATATGAGTAACTTAAGCAAAGAGATGGTGATTAATGATGAAGATGTTAATTCAATTTTAAATCAAAAGGATAATTCATGAGCATAACAAAGTTTATTGAGAGTGTTAAAGCGTCTTTAGGGTTGAATGAGTTTGAAATGTCTGGTAAAAAGAAATCAGTGAAAAACTTATTGAAAAAATTACATGTAAAAAAAGAGAAGATTGAAAAATCATTAGAGAAAAAGTTGGATAAAAAAAATAAAAAAGAGTTGAAAGAGGAGCTTGATATTATCTCTTTACAAATAAAAAAGGGAAAAAAGATACTTGATAAACTCAACAATTAATAAGAAGGAAATCATAATAAAAGAAGAAAAATATATAAAAAAAATTAGATCTTTTTTAGAGAGATTGGTTATACTATGGGGTATTCATGATATTTCGATATTAGAAATTGAGTAC
This sequence comes from uncultured Sulfurimonas sp., assembly GCA_964481625.1. GTDB lineage: Bacteria > Campylobacterota > Campylobacteria > Campylobacterales > Sulfurimonadaceae > QNZR01. The sequence continues at coordinate 2,675 of CAYZUN010000050.1, read as the reverse complement.
ATTGGCGAGGTCTTGTTAGAGGGTGAAGAGCTCATTCGAAGCGATTTGACATTTAAAAAAATTAACTCTCTGTATTCACATTTAACTCTGTTAGTGCCCGTTCATGTCAGTCAAGAAATTTTTAAAAAAGTGAAAAATATTAACAACAGAGAGGTTGTAAGAATATTGTCAGATACTATTATTTATCTGTATAACAGCAGTAACCCTAGAAGTTATATATCAAAGTATAATAATAATATCCCCATTTTAGTATCTGATGAGTTTTACAAAAAAAACATCTATAAAGTGATATTTGAAATCTTTGGAAAGAAAGAGTATCTATACTTTAATATTGATGGGTCACAGCTATTTGTGTAGCAAAATTTGAAAAAAAGGATTAAAAATGCAAAATAGTCAAAATAGTTTTGAGGTAGATGGCAACGCCATTTCACTTGATGAATTAATACATGTATTTAAAGAGTCAAAAGCAAAACAGAAACTTGAAAGTAAAGCAAAACAGAAACGATCGGATGAGCAAAAATTAAAACCATACCAAGCAGAGCTAATTAAACTGCAAAAGCATCTTGAAAATACGGATCAGAAGATGATAATTCTCTTTGAAGGGCGTGATGCAGCAGGAAAAGGCGGCACGATTAGAAGAGTGACACGATATATGGACGAAAAACATTATCGTATTGTAGCACTTGGTAGACCAACACAAGAGCAACAAACACAGTGGTTTTATCAGAAATATATTCAACATTTTCCACGAGGCGGTGAGATAGTACTGTTTGATAGAAGCTGGTATAACAGAGCGATGGTCGAGTCTGTTTTTAACTTTTGTACTGAGAAAGAGTACAGTGATTTTATGAAAGGCGTTAAGGGGTTTGAAAAAGATCTGACACGACAAGGCATCATTCTCATAAAATTATATTTCAGTGTTACCAAAGATGAGCAGGCACGACGGTTTGAGAGACGAAAAACGGATCCTCTGCGACAGTGGAAACTGAGTGAAATAGATATGCAGGCTCAAGAGCGATGGGATGATTTTACCAATACCAAATACAATATGATAAAGCAGACACACTCTCATAATGCTCCTTGGACAGTTATACGATCTAATGACAAAAATAAAGCACGACTCGAATCGTTAAAAGTAATTTTAAACTCTATAAATTATGAAAGACGTGATGAAGCTCTTAGCTACGCGCTGGATCCTGAAATAGTAATTTCCGGTGCAAGAGAGATAGAAATTATGGATGCACAAGTAACGAGCAGCGGTAAGTTTATAGGTTAAACATTTTAAAAAGAGAGGTATATTGTGGCAAATAAAAACAGTGTAAAAAAAAGAGAGGGTAAGGTTCAGATCTGGGTAAAAGAGGAGACGCTGGCTTATGAAAAAGAGTTGGCAAAGCTTCAGGTTGAACTTTTAAAATTTCAAAATCATGTCAAAGACAAGGGTCTTAAGATTCTAATGATATTTGAAGGTCGTGATGCTGCGGGCAAGGGTGGTACAATCAAAAGAATTATGGAACATCTTAACCCCCGTGGTGCAAGAATCGTGGCGCTAGAGAAACCGAGTGATAGAGAGACAACGCAGTGGTACTTTCAACGATATGTTACACATTTACCGGCTGCCGGTGAGATTGTTATGTTTGATAGAAGTTGGTATAACCGATCTATGGTGGAGCCGGTTATGGGCTTTTGTACAGAGCGGCAGCACCACAAATTTTTAAAAGATGCACCTGAATTTGAAGAGATGATTGTAGATGAGGGAATACAAATTTTCAAATTCTACTTCTCTGTCTCAAAAAAAGAGCAGGCAAGACGCTTTAAGGCACGAGAGACTGACCCTTTAAAACAGTACAAACTCTCTCCGGTAGATAAAGAGTCTCAAAAACTGTGGGATGAGTATTCGCTTGCAAAATTTATGATGCTTAGTTCCACACACACAGAAGCGGCTCCATGGACTATTGTAAAAAGTGACAATAAAAAAAGAGCTCGGATTAATGCGATTAAACATATTTTAAATTTTGTGGATTACCCTAATAAAATTGACGATAGTGAAATAGTTGTAGATAACGAAATCGTTATTTATGGACGAGATGAAGCGATTGCAATGGAAAAAATGTTTAAGTTTTCACTTAAAAAATGAAAATTATCATGATGGTTTTTCTATCATGTCCTTGGATTCCATAGTGCAACCTATTGGTTTTTTGTACTATTTAAGACTGTTTCGTCTTTGTCATCAACATGAAAAATCATGGCACTTATGTTTTTGTCAATGACATAAGCTAAACAGTTATAGGACATATCAGCAGTTCCTATCGCAGGAACATCACGTATTACAGTCACTAGAAGATTATTGCCATCTTTTATTGGCTCTAGCGGTCTTAACGCTATGGAACCGGAGCCTTCAGTGCTGCGGTACAAAATTAGGTTTTTAGTTTCAAGATTAATAATTTCATTTTCTAAAGCTCTTATGAATGTTGCTTTATCATTCCAGTGTTCTTGCAGATTAACATCATTTAAGAATTCCGTTAGTGCCGTAGTAGTGTCAATAACTGTTGTTTCAAAATTGCTGTAGCCATGTTCACGCATTGGTATGGTGAGTTGTTTAAATGCATTCGCTAATTGGGGCGTATTTTCATCTGATGAACCATTGCAACCTGTGAAAAACAGAAGTGAAAATAACG
>CAYZUN010000049.1:0-15321 GCA_964481625.1 uncultured Sulfurimonas sp. | reverse complement strand
GAGGCTCTGAATGCTCTAGGCTACAAGGATTTAATGAGCTTTTTCAAAGATATTGGCGTGGAGAGCCATGCACCTGATGGACATCGTGTTTTTCCCGTATCGCATGACTCGGTAACTGTTATTTCAGCTCTTAAAGATGAAATGAGTCGTCTAAATATACATGTAAAATGTTCACAGCGTGTTGATGCACTCAATCATGACGGTGTAAAGGTTTTAGGTGTGAGTACGCAAGAGCAGATTTATGAGAGCAGTAACGTCATTATTGCAACAGGTGGTATGGGCTATCCACAACTTGGTGCAGAAGGTGACGGCTATGTGCTTGCAAGCTCCGCAGGTCATAAAATAAAAGAACTCTATCCTGCCATGATGCCGCTTTGTACTAAAGAGACCTGGGTAAAAAACTGTAGAGCCGATACCATTGCTAAGGTAGAATTACATGTAAATTTACCAAAGGCTAAAAAGTTAAAAGAAGTTGGTGATTTGATTTTTACAAACAGTGGTATTCGTGGTCCTGTAGTATTAGATTTTGCGCGTGAAGTTACGCCACTGATTGAGAAGTATGGTGAAGTTCCGCTTTTAATTAATCTTGTAAAAGGGATGAACGAAGAACAGGTGCAACAGCATCTTAAAAAAGAACTTGCTAAAAATCCTCATCAAAATACCTTAGAACTGCTTAAAACAGTTCTGCCCGAAGCTCTGAGTCGTGAACTTTGTCACATGGCAAATATTGACTCAACTATGGGCTTTAATAAGCAAGAGGGAAAACATCGTGCTCATTTAGTAAAACTTTTGACTGCTATGCCACTAACGGTTACGGGACATGATGGCTTTAAAATGGCGATGATAACGCGTGGCGGGGTCGCACTAAAAGAGATTGACCCAAAAACAATGCAGAGTAAGTTAATAGATGGTTTGTATTTTTGCGGTGAAGTGATGGACTTAGATGGACCGTGTGGAGGGTATAATCTGCAATGGTCATTTGCGAGTGGTTTTTTGGCAGGTAGTTTAGGTGAGAGAATTTAAGCAATAATTCTCTACTATATTATCCATGAAACATACTATTAGCATACTCATTATTTCTCTCTTCATTTTTGTTGGTTGTGCACCTAAACCCGTAGCACTATTAGATAGCTATCCCGATACATTAATGATACCCGATAGTGTGACATCACTTCAAGGCTATGTACATGAAGATTTTAATGAGCTGTTAGAGAATTTTAAAAATAACTGTATTAGTTCAAAGACAAAAAAGCTGTATGAATCTACATGTAAATTAGCAGAGCAGACCACCGATGCGTCACTTTTTTTTAAAGAAAACTTCTCGCTTCATAAGATTGAACCGACATCACAGAACGCAATATTGACGGGCTATTATGAACCACTGCTTCACGGCAGTTTAGAAAAAGATGATACCTACAAATATCCTCTCTATGCACGACCTAACAATATGTTACAAATTGACCTTGCATCGCTCTTTCCCGAACTTAAAAACAAGCGGGTACGCGGACGTTTAGTCGGTAACAGAGTGGTTCCTTATTTCTCAAGAGAAGAGATTAACAAGAACGACATGGACGCAGATATTATCTGTTATGTTAACAATCAGATTGATCGTTTTTTCTTGGAGATTCAAGGTTCCGGCAGAGTTGAGTTATCTAGCGGTGAAACTCTTTTTATTGGCTATAGCGATCAAAACGGCCACCCCTATCGCTCTATTGGAAAAGAGTTAATTGATCGTGGTGCCATTAAAAGAGAAGATGTCTCGCTTCAAAGCATTAAACACTATTTGAATAATAACCCAGAAGTGCTTGAAGAGGTTTTACATAGCAATCCCAGTACGGTCTTTTTTACACAAAAACAGAAGGCTGCAACGGGTGCGATGGGTTTAGTGCTGACTCCTGAGCGTTCGGTTGCAATCGATAGACGCTACATTCCCCTTGGTGCACTGCTGTTTGTTCAAAGTGACTCAGAAGATTATGCCATTAGTCAGTTTGTTTTTGCCCAAGATACCGGTGGTGCTATTCGTGGTGCTGTTAGAGCTGACATGTTTATGGGGTATGGAAAACGTGCTGAAGCGATAGCAGGGAATCTTAAAGCGCCACTTGATGTGTGGATAATGCTACCAAATAAGACACTTTAATCAACTTCACAACGCCCAATACCAAGTTTTTTGATTAAGCTCTCAAAAAATATGTGGCTCTCTTTATCGTAGTCATCGTGAAATTCAATACTATATTCACCACCTTGGTCTTTACCTGGCGTAACTGAGAGAGAGGGGGCAATATCTAGCTCTTCAATGGCTTCTGCTACAGTATCACAGACCTGTTTTCTCTGCGCATTGGAGTAATACTCTAATATCAGTCGTGCATACCGCTCTTCCATTTCATGATACGCTTTGATGCAACTCTCTTTCACAAGACTCTCCTAAATAAGATTTAATTATTAATTATATAGAATTTTATTATTATTTTGCTAATATGTTCTTTAATTCAAAGCAATTGCTATAGTGGAGGATAATGTGTTTAAAATTGTAAGTAAAGAGAAGATGGCGGACGGGTCAATTTATTCCAATGAGATAGAAGCACCTCAAATAGCAAAAAAAGCACGTCCGGGACAGTTTGTGATTGTTAAAGCCAATGAAACAGGAGAACGAATACCTCTTACGATGGCTGATGTTGACAAAGAGAAAGGAACCATCACGATCATCTATATGATCATTGGAAAGAGTACGAGACTTTTTAGTGACCTTGAAGTTGGTGATTTTTATCAAGATGTTGTTGGACCGCTCGGTGCTCCTACGCATATTGACAAACACGAGGGTAAGGTTGTTTGTATTGGTGGTGGTACCGGTACGGCAGTTTTGCATCCCATCACACGAGGTAATTATGTTAAAGGAAACAATGTTGTAACGATTTTAGGTGCGCGCAGCCAGAAATATCTGATATTAGAAGATAAAATGAATGAAATTTCTCATGAACTTAAAGTATGTACCGATGACGGTTCAAAAGGGCATCATGGTTTTGTAACCGATGTTTTAAAAGAACTTTTACAAGAGGGAGGGGTGAGTCAGGTTATTGCTATTGGTCCGGTGCCTATGATGAAGTTTGTATCAAAGATGACCAAAGAGTACGATGTGCCAACAGTTGTTAGCCTCAATCCCATTATGATTGATGGCACGGGGATGTGCGGAGGGTGCAGGGTTACCATAGGAAATAAGACAAAATTTGCTTGTGTTGACGGTCCTGAATTTGATGGACATCAAGTGGATTATGACAGTCTTATGCGAAGACTCGGGGCATATGTCTCAGAAGAGCAGTGTTCCGATAATGAGTATTGTAAATTGCATGATAACTAGGAGGCTGTGATGGAATTTGAAAAAGAGGTTAAGTATTTAACCAAAAAAGAGCGACGACAGATCCCAAGACAGCGTATGCCTGAGATGGCACCAGAAATTAGAAACAAATGTTTTGAAGAGGTAACATTAGGCTACAGTCTGCATGAAGCACAACTTGAAGCGGCACGATGTATTCAATGTAAAGACCCTCAATGTATTGTCGGATGTCCCGTTGGCATTAATATTCCCGCATTTTTAGAACTCATAGTTGAAGAAGATCTTGACGGTGCTATTGACACCGTATGGGATAAAACAGCACTGCCGGCAGTGTGCGGTAGAGTCTGTCCTCAGGAGATTCAATGTGAAGCGGTATGTGTTGTTGGTCTTAAAGAAGGCAGAGACCCTGTAGGCATTGGTAATCTTGAGATGTTTATTGCAGATTGGGCACGAGCGAATGGTGTTAAAAATAGTATTGATATGCCTGCTAAAACGGGTAAAAAAATTGCTGTTGTCGGGAGCGGTCCTGCCGGAATTACGGTTGCAGGTGACTTGGCAAAAAAAGGACATGACGTTGTTATGTATGAGGCACTGCATAAAGCCGGAGGTGTCCTTTTGTATGGCATTCCGGAATTTAGACTGGCTAAAGATATTGTAGATTATGAACTTGAAGCCTTGATAGACCTTGGCGTTACAATAGAGTGCAATAATGTCATAGGCAGAACCATTGATATCGACGAACTGACTGATGAAATGGGTTTTGATGCGGTGTTTATTGGCGTAGGAGCGGGATTGCCAAATTTTTTAAATATTCCCGGTGAAGATTTAAGCGGCGTCTTTTCGGCGAATGAGTACCTCACTCGTGCTAACCTAATGAAATCTTTTGCTTTTCCAAAATATGATACCCCGATTATTCCGGGAAAAAATGTAGTGATTCTAGGAGCCGGAAATGTAGCGATGGATGCAGCTAGAACTGCTGTAAGACTTGGTGCTAGAACGGTTACAGTCATATATAGAAGAACAAAAGAGGAGGCACCTGCGAGACATATAGAGCTTCATCATGCAGAACAAGAGGGTGTCAGGTTTCATTTTTTAACCTCACCACTGGAGTTTATTGGAGATGCCAATGGAAAACTGGCAGGGATTAACTGTCAGAAAATGGAGCTTGGTAAGCCGGATGAGGGTGGTAGAAGAAGACCTGAGCCAATAGAGGGTGAGCATGAATATATCGATTGTGATCTGGCAATTATTTCAATTGGAACGAGTGCAAATCCGCTATTGACAAATACTACCGAAGGTTTAGTGTTAAACAAATGGGGAAATATTGAAGCAGATCCAAAAACGGGTAAAACAACAAAAGAGGGCGTGTGGGCAGGTGGTGACATCACTCTTGGACAAGCAACGGTTATTTTGGCTATGGGAATGGGAAGAGATGCTGCTAACTCGATAGACGCATACTTAAAAGAAAAATAGTACTTTAATGGGAGCTAAGGTAAAATAATTTTATGAAACGCTCCTTAGAAAAATTTAACCGCTTAGTTCAAGCACTAGAAGAACTCCCGACCATTGGGTCAAAATCGGCAACACGTTTAGCATACCACATGGTAATGAAAGATAATTTTAGTGCCATAAAAATAGCTCATGCCATTGAAAATGCATTGGGAAGTCTTAAAAAATGTACGTCATGCGGTGGTATGAGCGAGGATGAACTCTGTTTTATCTGCTCTGATGAGTTTCGCAATCATCAACTCTTGTGTATTGTGGAGAGTGCCAAAGATATTTTGACTATTGAAGAGAACGGTCTATTTGATGGACGTTACTTTGTGCTTGATTCATTGGATACGTTAGATATTTCGCATTTACGAAATATGGTTGAAAGTGGTATTGAAGAGGTCATTTTTGCTCTGACACCTTCTATTGCTAATGATGCTGTGATTCTTTTTATTGAAGATAAATTAGAAGATATAAGTGTGAAGTTTAGTCGTATTGCTCAAGGAGTACCAACAGGTGTTAGCCTTGAAAATATTGATATGCTCTCGCTTTCACGAGCATTGAAAGATAGGGTTAAAGTTTAATAGTAAGATACGAATTAATTATAGCAAAAAACTTTTTTCCATATTTTTTTTAATAACATCATGACTAAATTGGTTTTCAATAAAGAGTGCATTGGCAAGAACCCCTTGCCCTAAGAGCATATCAGCACCGTCTTTTGATATTTTTTCATAACGCTTTGCTAGTTGTAAAAAAGGAGTGACTTTGCCGTAAATGGCATCGGCACAAAATTTACATGTAGAAATAAGCGGTTCCAAAATTTCTAATGGAGCAGGGTACTCATTGTCACTCAGACCTGCTGATGTTGTATTGACTACAAGATCATACTTCTTGGTTTGAATGTTTTCCCATGTATGGGTTGTGATGCCCAGCTCTTTAAAATAGGTCAGTCTGCCTTTTGAGCGATTCAGTACTTCTACATGTAAATTTTCTTCTGCAAATTTATTGGCTAGTGCTTTAGCAGTTCCTCCGGCTCCAATAATCAGAATATTTTTAATATTAAAAAATGAAGCAATGGCATACATAAAACCATCCGCATCTGTGTTGTAGCCAATGAGTTTACCATTTTCATTAATGAGTGTATTGACGACACCAATTTTTTTGGCAAATCCCCGTACTTCATCGCAAGCATTAAAGGCGGCTTCTTTATGGGGCACCGTAACATTGGCACCGCTAAGCCCAAGGTTAAAAAAAGTCTCTTTGAGTTTGGAGCCATCTTTGAGGTGGACTCGGGTATAACATGCATCTACATGTAGATTCTTAAAGACGCTGTTATGCATTAAAGGAGAGCGTGAATGTGACACGGGGTCACCAAAGATAGCAAAGAGTTTCATTGCGCTTTTAGATCATCAAGTGAACTCATAAGTGCTCCGAGTTTATTGTGAACCTCTTGGTACTCCATCTCATCAATCGAATCAGCAACAATACCGGCACCGGCTTGCAAGATGACGCGATCGGGCATGACCATTGAGGTTCGTATGGTAATAGCACTGTCCATATTGCCATCAAATCCAAAGTAACCGATAGCACCACTGTAAAATCCGCGTTTAAGACCTTCATATTCAGCAATGAGCTCCATTGCACGGATTTTTGGAGCACCTGTCATGGTGCCGGCAGTAAAGGTTGCAGCAAACAAGTCGAACATATCTTTGTCCTGAGCAAGTTCTGCTTCGACGTCACTGACAATATGCATGACGTGTGAGTAACGCTCAATATGCATCATATCTTTGACTTTGACCGTTCCGGTTTTAGCAACCCGTCCAACATCATTTCGACCTAGGTCAATAAGCATAAGATGCTCTGCTAACTCTTTAGGGTCAGCCAAAAGCTCATCTTCAAGCTCTTTATCACGTTGTTTGGTGTCGCCGCGTTTTCGTGTTCCGGCAATAGGGCGAAGCAGCAGTTTACCTTCATTTAGGCGCACCATTACTTCTGGAGAACTTCCGACAATGCTAAAATCTTCGTATTCCATTAAAAACATGTAGGGTGATGGATTTTTAGTTCTTAAAATTCGGTAAAAACTAAACGGATCGACTTTGACATTGCGGGTAAAACGGTTCGTCATTAAAATTTGAAAGACATCACCGCTTTTAATCATCTCTTTGGATTTAGTGACCATATTAAAGAACTCAGGTTTGGAGAACGCGAATGACCCTTCATCGTCTCCTTCAAGAGGTTTAAGGGGAACATAGCTGTAGTTGGATTTTAAGAGTGTCTCTATAGATTCAAATTGTGATGCCATCGTGTCAAGTTGAGAGATAAGGGTAATTTTATGATCTTTATGAGAATATGCCACAATCATCTTAGGTAAGACGAGATCCATATCGGGTGTATGCATGGTATCAGTCAGGTTTTGCATATATGTCTCTAGTACAGGCTCAAAAACTTGAACCATATCGTAACCGATAAAACCGATAAAACCATCAACATAACCAATACCAAGCTCTTTAACACTCTTTTTATAGGACTTTGTATCAATATTGTTATAGTACTTTTTTAAAAAAGTAAATGGAGAGGAGTGAAATATTTCTATTTCACCTTTTTCATTATGGTATTGAGTTGCTTTGTCTTTATAGATCAGTCGCTCTCGTGCTCCAATAATAATAAAGCTGTAGTTTCCTTCGGAGCTATCGGCACTTTCAAAAAGAAAAGTGACCTCTTTAGCAAAGGTCTCTTTTAATTTATTATAGACGGCAATGGGTGCAAATTGATCGAGTGTAAATTGTCTGCTTTGAATCAAATTATACCTTTAGAATAAAAGCACCTTTTTCAACACGTTTTCGAATGGTTGAGAGTGCTTTTTTTGCTTCAGCTTTAGTATTAAATGGTCCAATAATTACCTTATTAAGAGTTTTTCCGTTAATGACTACTTTGTGATATGTGTAGCTATAGCCGCTATTCGTAATTTTATTTAAGAACGTTTTGTTTGGTGCGTATTTTGAAAATGAACCCACTTGTACATAATGTTTTCCATGAGCAACGTTTTTATTAAAAGAGGCCTTTGGTTTAGTAACAGGAGTTTTTTTCTGTACTACAGGTTTGGCTTTTGGTTTTTCAATTACTTTTACCGCAACAGGTTCCGGTTTGGGTTTTGGCTCTTCAATAACAACCACCTCTTCAGTAATCACTGCTGCAGATTTTTCTTTAAGTGACTCTTCTTTAAGTTTTTTAGCTATTGCATTTAAATTATCATTATTATCAATTTCTTCAATGACTTCGACAGGTTCAAATAGAGGATCCTCATCTATAATTTGTTTGGTAATTATATGAGGCTCTTTAGGCAGTGCCGGTTGCGGAAGATTTTGTGTGCTATCTGATTGGATTGAATTCATAATTACGACAATAATAATGAGAATTATGGCCAATGATGCAACAGCAAGCAGTATTTTCTTACTGCCGTTACCTTGATTCCCGTGATTTAAAATAATATCATTAAGTTCAGTTTTTTCTTCCATAGTTCTACCTTTGTTTGGTTTACATGTGTTTGGCAAAAGAAGAGCCGCGCTCTTTCGCATAAACATCATAAGGAATATTTAAAATTTGATATTCTGGCGGTTGCTCATCATTAGGGTACATACGCCATTGTTTAGGCTGTTTAGCCGCAAGTTTCATTGAGAGTGTTTTACCTAGCTGAATAGCCTCTTGCAGCGTGGTATGGCCCTTATGAATATATACATGTAAATGACCCTCAGTCTTTGTCTTGTAGGCTGTAAAGTTGAGATAACCCTCTTCACGAAGCAAAAGTTGAGCACGATGGTAAAAACGTTCGGGGTCTCTACCGTTGTAATCGATGACAATATTTTCAACTTGATTACGCTTATTAACAAGAGAGTGCGCAACTGTAATCTCACCACGTCGATGTTGTGCTTGAATAGTAGTCGTTAAGGTTTTGTCAATTTTTTCGTATTTATTGAAAAAAGTACGTCCCTTAAAACTGATTTTATCGACAACAGTATCGTGTTTTAACCAATAGTAATCTGTTACCATTTTTATCAATTTTAAATCCAGACTCATTCTATCTCCCGCTGTTAATATGTTGACTGATTGTAAATTACAAACTCTGAAGCAAGTACTTTGAGCTCTTCTTTAATCACCGCTTGCGCTGCTTCGTTTTCAATATCGTCTAAAACATCTGCCATTTTATTGGCAATAATCTCAAACTCTTTCTCTTTCATGCCGCGAGAGGTTAATGCCGGTGAACCGACACGAATACCTGATGTGACAAAAGGACTTCGTGTTTCACCGGGAACAGTATTTTTGTTAATAGTGATTCCGGCGCGTCCAAGTGCAGCATCGGCATCTTTACCGCTAAACTCTTTGTTTAAAAATGAGACAAGTACCAGATGATTGTCAGTGCCGTTACTCACAACATCATACCCTCGTTTAATTAATACATCTGCTAATACAGCAGCGTTTGCTTTAACTTGCACAGCGTATGTTTTCCACTCCGGGGAAAGATTGTATTTAAATCCTACTGCTTTTGCTGCAATAACATGTACAAGCGGTCCCCCTTGAAGACCCGGAAAAATTGCTGAATTGATTTTTTTAGCAATATCTTCATCATTGGTCATAATCATACCGCCACGAGGACCCGCAAGTGTTTTATGTGTCGTTGTTGTAACAACATCGGCATACGGGAATGGGTCAGGGTGTTCACCGGCACATACTAGACCTGCGATGTGAGCAATGTCTGCAAATAAAATAGCACCGACGGCATCTGCAATTTCACGAAACTTTTTAAAGTCGATTTCACGTGCATAAGCAGATGCACCGCAGACAATAATTTTTGGCTGAGTAATTTTTGCAATGTCCATGACACGCTCATAATTAATACGACCGTCAAGTTCAACACCATAGGTAAAGCTATGGTAGTTTTTACCTGAAAAGCTTGGTTTACTACCGTGAGTCAAGTGACCGCCATGGCTTAAATCCATACCTAGAATTTTATCGCCGGCTTTAAGCAGCGCCGCATAAACAGCACCGTTTGCTTGGCTTCCTGAGTGTGGCTGAACATTGACAAAATTACATCCAAACAGTTCACGGGCACGATCAATTGCTAGCTGTTCAACACCATCAGCATACTCACATCCGCCATAATAGCGCTTGTTTGGGTAACCCTCAGCATATTTGTTTGTAAAAACAGAACCCATCGCTTCCATTACCGCCGGCAGTGTAAAGTTCTCAGATGCAATCATTTCTAAGTGCTCACTTTGGCGCACTAACTCTTGTTCACATAACTCAAAAATTTCGTTGTCAAACTCTTTTAAAAAACTCATATTACAAAAACCCTAATGTAAAATTAAAAATTATGGGATTATACACAAAGGTTAATAATATATGACTGAATAAAAAAATCTGCAGCTTCTAAGGGTGGTAGAACACGAGCTTGCAAGCCCCGAATGTTCCACCCATTTTGTTCGTTAAGTTATAGCATATCTGAAGTGACACCGTGAAACCATGATGCGATGGCATTGCCTGTTTGCGTATCTCTATCGGTCATTGCCTCGACCTTAGCTTTTAGTCCCTCTTTTTTAGAGTAACTGATGCTATGCGAGACCCAGATACCCTCTTTAGGTGAACCGTTGACCATAGAGTAGCAGATGTTGCCCGGTAGATGTGCTGTAATATTAAACGTCTTGCCTAATGTTCGTGCACCAAGTTCTTTTGCTACCACATGACCACAGGAGTTTGCCATATGCCCGCTTTTTGGGAAGGGGTGACCGCCTGCATCGCCTAAAACATAGATTTTATCATCTGTTACACTTTGGAATCCGGGAGCTTTAAGTTTAACCCATCCCGATTCATTGAGCTCGAGTCCGGCAATATCGATTAGCTTTGCCGGTTTCATGTTGGGAATGATATTGGCATAAGAAAAAGGAATACCTTTAGCAGTATAGTCTAAGTTTTTTTTATCGAAGGTTTCGATTTTCAGAACTTTTTTCTCTAAATCGATCCCTTTGATCTCCGCGGTGGGAATATAGTCGATATACTCTTTATAGAGAGTGTTGAAGCTCTCTAAAAATCCCTTGGCTTTAGTGGCGGGTTTTTCTCTTGGGTCAAGTAGAACCACTTTGCCTTTGATACCGTGTGTTTTGAAATAGTGAGCAATCATACAGGCTCTCTCGTATGGCGCAGGAGGACAACGGTAGGTAGCAGAAGGCACGGTAATAATGAAATTGCCCCCTTTAAAATTTTCTATCGCTTTTTTGAGACGCAGATGCTCACTGCCGGACTTCATAGCAGGAGGGTAGTGCGTATAGACTTTTTTTGCCGTTTGTGTATCAGCAAAAAGCTTACTGTAGTCGTAGTCGATCCCCGGTGAGAGAACAAGATAGTCGTAAGCGTAAGTTGTGTTGTTGGTAGTCACTGTTTGTGCTTTTTTATCAATATCGACAATAACTTCATGTATGAAATCGTAGCCATATTTGATTGAAGCACTAAGGTAATCAAAACTAAGATCTTCAAGTGTAAGATTATCCACGCCACCAAGCCATACATTACTGTAGGGACAAGAGACAAATGTTCTATTTTGCTCAATCAACAATACTTCAAGAGCGGGATTAGTCTCTTTGAGGTATTTTGCAACAGTTAGACCGCCAAAGCCGCCGCCACAGACTATTACTCTGGTTTTTTTTGAGCTGTCAATATGTTTTTTACGTCCGTTTTCTTGAGGTTGTGATGCTTGTAGTGATAGCGGCAGTGCCGAGCTTGCCGCTACAACTGTCAATCCTTTTAAAAGGTCTCTTCTAGTCATTTTCTTACTCCTGTTCTTCACATTGTGCATGATTTTTTTTGTCTTTAGCATAGTGCACGACAAAGGCTTTTAGGTGTGGCATAATCTCTAGAAATTTTGGACTCTCAAAGAGTTCATCAAGTTGAGGATTAATGCCTAAAAACTGCTTTTTAAACAGACTTGCATTGTTTTCAAATAATGCAAGCCACTCTCGCGAGGTATGTTTTTTAGCAAATATATCTCCTCTAATATCTATTTTTTCCTTAATGAGATATTTATAGTAGACCTTCCCCTTGCTGTAGCTTCCTACTGTATTGTTCGCCATACAGAGTATTGTAAAAACAAGTAGTACTACTATTTTAAACATGAAATACCTCTCTCATGAGTCATATAAGAGAGAATAATAGCATAAATAAAAGCAACAATAAAGTAAACCTATAAAATTAGTATGGTATCGGGATAAGCGTAATAATTATCATGCTCTCAAGTTGCTTTAGATTTCTAAAGAACTACTCTTCTTCGCGTCTAGTTTCATTTTGCAGTGGTTTCATTGCTGGAAACAGCAGAACATCTCTAATGGAGTGCTCATTAGTGAGCATCATCACAAGACGGTCAATTCCAATGCCTTGACCTGCCGTTGGTGCCATTCCATAACTCAGTGCCGTTACAAAGTCTTCATCCATCTCATGGGCTTCATCATCACCGGCATCTTTAGCATCAAGTTGCCCTTTGAAGCGCTCATATTGATCAACAGGATCATTTAACTCACTAAAGGCATTAGCGATCTCTTTGCCTGCAATAAAGAGTTCAAAACGTTCTGTAATCGCAGGGTTTTCATCGGATCGTCGTGCTAAAGGTGAAATCTCTACCGGATAATCTGTAATGAATGTCGGATCAATCAGTTTGGCTTCAACAAACTCATCAAAAAGCTCGCCTTGAAGTTGACCTAAGTTGAGCTTCTCATTTACAGAAATATGTCTCTCTTTTAAGTACGCAATAATAGCATCCTTATCATTGGTAATTGACGCAGGAACCCCGCCAATCTCTGTGAGTGATTTTACAAGTCCAATTTCAGTAAAGTTGTCAAAATTAATCTCTAAATCACCGTACGGAAGCAGTATTGGCAGTTTGAGATGATCAAACAGGTACTCAAAAAGTTCTTTAGTGATTTCAATCAGATCTTTATATGTTTTGTAGGCCCAATAAAATTCAATAGAGGTAAACTCAGGGTTATGTGTTGCATCCATTCCCTCATTTCTAAAGTTTCTGTTAATTTCAAAAACTGCTTCAAATCCACCAACAATCAGACGCTTCAAGTAAAGTTCCGGAGCAATTCTCAAATAGCGGTCAATTCCTAATGCGTTATGATGCGTCACGAAAGGTTTAGCGTTTGCTCCACCGGCAATAGGGTGCATCATTGGAGTTTCAACTTCTAAAAAGCCCTTGTCTTCAAAAAATCTGCGAATTAGCGAGACAACACGGCTGCGTACTTGAAATGTCTTTCTAACTTCTCTGCTCATAATAAGATCAAGATAACGTTGACGATATCGTAGTTCTTTATCGGTGATTCCATGAAACTTCTCCGGTAGAGGAGAGAGAGCTTTGGTTAAAACACTAAGGTGACTTACATGTAAAGAGAGTTCGCCTTTGTTGGTTACAAAAGGGTATCCTGAAACTTCAATAATATCACCAACTTCAATCAGCTTTTTAATCTCATTGTAAAACCCTTCAGGAAGTGAGTCACGTGCCAAATAAATCTGTAAAACACCACTCTCGTCTTCAACTTTAAGAAAACTGGCTTTCCCCATAAGACGATAAAGCTTAATTCTTCCTGCAACAATATAGTGACGGCCCTCAGCGCGTCTATTTTCAAGATGTTGAACATCTTCATTGACATTTAAAAATTTCTCAACCGTTGTATTACGCTTTGACTCGTTACTATAGGGGTTGTAGCCAAGCTCTTTTAATTTTTTGGCTTTTTCGATTCGTAGTTGAACAAATTGATTATCAAATACCAAGCATATCCTTCTTTAAATAATTATTTTTTGTTTTCTTGACACGCTTTGCAAATACCATATATTTGCATAGAGTGATCACTCATCTTAAAACCTAATTCTGTTGTAATAAGATGCTGTCGTTTTTCTATCTCTTCATCAACAAACTCTGTAATTTCACCACACTCTGTACAGATGATATGGTCATGATGGTCTTTAGCACCCAACTCATATTTTTTACCTTGTGCACCAAATGAGAGTGAGGTGACCATATCGGAATCTTCAAGTAGTGATAGTGTTCGATAGATGGTAGCAATACCGGCTTTAAGCTCAGGACGCTTTTGAATAATAAGCTGATGAAGTGCCTCAGGAGTTAGATGCTCATCAGAGTTGTAAAGCGTCTCTAAGATCACCTCTCTTTGAATGGTAAACTTTAAGCCATTTCGCTTGAGCAGCTCTTTAAAATCAGCTAAAAGATCGTCATATTTAACAGTACGTTCTGTAAAATCATTTAAGTATTTTGACATACTATTCTCCTGAACTCTGTTTTGAGATATTGATCTCTTTTTTTACAGTGTCAACAATGAGATCTTTTGCACTGCTACTAACGGCTTGCGTACCTTTTTCAATTTCTTGAGCAATATCTTGAGTCATTTCAGTGGGATCAATCTGCATGACATATCCTCCAACCTCAGACATAATTGGAAAAAGAATACTATTTTGCATCATTGGTTCAAGTTTAGTTTTAATAGCATTAATATTATTCATAGAGTAGACAATAACCGCGCCGATAAGAAAAAACTTCCCACTTCCAACAATAAATCCAAAAATACGGTCAACGAGACCTAAACCACTAGCACTGCCAAGCTTTTTAAAGAACGATCCCAATGCAATCATCACAATCCAAAAAACTGCTAATGTTGTCAAGAAACCTGTAAAGTTAATAGCTGCTGAATTTTCAAAATGAAAAACAAGGTCACTAATCTGTTGACCTACTGCTTCACCGTAGCGTGAGGCAATAAAGATACCGCCAATAATACCAATTAGACCAAACATCTCTTTGAAAAATCCGTTAATTATCCCTTTTAGTCCTAACAAAAGGACTATGGCACCTACAACAATATCAAAATAATTAATATCCATTAAAAATCTACCTTTAGTTGAGCTTTACCTGCTTTTTTTGCTGCGTACATTGCTTTGTCAGCTCGTTCCATAACTGATTCGAATGTATCATCTTTTTTCATCTGTGTTAAACCGATACTGACCGTCATTGCTATCTCTTTGTCTTGATAAAGTATTTTATTTCTTTTAATCAACTTTAAAATACGCTCAGCAACTAAGATTGCTTCTTTAGCTTTGATCCGAGTGAGCAAAAGAATAAACTCTTCACCACCGTATCTGAAAATCTTATCATTATCTCTTAGTGTATGCCTTAGAAGATTAGCTAAGAAAATTAGGACTTTATCTCCGGCAAGATGACCGAATGTATCGTTTATGACTTTAAAGTCATCAAGATCAATCATGACCATAAAGGTCTCGTTATAATGTGAGTGTACATTATTAAGAAGCTGATTGATATACTCATGCAAAGCAAAGCGGTTGTAAACTTTTGTGAGAGAGTCGATACTTGACTGTACTTCAAGTACTTCTATTTTGGAAATAAGATCCATGATTGTTTCATTTGCTTTGCTAACCTCACTGCTTAGATGTGATTG
>CAYZUN010000048.1:0-16248 GCA_964481625.1 uncultured Sulfurimonas sp. | reverse complement strand
TTCAATATGAATACTGTTACCCTCTTTCAAAAGATTTTTAACTCTAAAGAGAGTGGGCAAGTGGTTTTAGCAAATATGGGCCTTGGATTATTGTTGCTGTAATTATTATATTAGTAGTGACAACAACCATTATAAAACGCGTAAATCGTACAAAATGAAAGATTTTATTGCAATGGTATTTTACACGGTATAATAATCAGATGAAACAGTTAAAATGTGCAACTTTTGAAGGCATTGAAGCAACACAGGTCAATGTTGAATCGACATTTACCAAAGGCTTGCCATCATTTATGATTGTCGGTGTGGTTAACACTGCAATTAGTGAAGCCAAAGAGCGTGTCAAATCAGCACTGCTTAGTAACTCTTTTACGTTTCCTCCAAAACGTGTCACTGTCAATCTATCACCATCAGACATTAAAAAAGAGGGCAGTCAATTTGATCTTGCTATTGCACTGCTCATTGCACTCAATCAAGACGAAGTCGCTCTTGATGATTGGTTTGTCTTTGGTGAACTTGGACTCGATGGCAGCATCAAAGAGAATGCTCTCTTTTTTCCGCTTATTCTCTCTCTTGCCAACCAAGGGCTTATTACCAAAGCGATGGTACCCAAGGAAAGCCTAGAGAAGCTCTCTAAAATTCCCTCTGTTGCCTTTGTTGGTGTCAATACGCTCAATGAGGCCGTAGCAGTTTTAAAATCAAGCAATATTGAATTTACATGTAAAAAAGAGTCTTCGGCTTTTCCCTCAATTGCCGTGGGGGAAAAGCACTATTTTTACATGGATAACTATCAAGAAGATTTTCTCGATGTTAAAGGGCAAGAGCTTGCCAAACGTGCCGCACTCATTGCAGCTGCGGGAATGCATAATCTGCTTCTTGAGGGCAGTCCGGGGTGTGGAAAGTCCATGATTGCCAAACGACTCATCTACGTTATGCCCCCTCTGCAAAAGAGTGAAATTTTAGAGATAGCCAAATTACATGTACTCGATGGCAAAGAGCCAACATTTGAGCCTCTGCGAAACTTCCGTGCTCCTCATCATAGCGCTACTAATGCCAGTATTTTTGGTGGCGGTTCACATAAAGCGCGTATTGGTGAAATTGGTTTGGCCAACAAAAGCATTCTCTTTTTCGATGAACTTCCTCACTTCTCTAAAACCACGTTGGAGGCACTTCGCGAGCCCCTTGAAGATGGAAAAATCAGAATTGCACGCGTTAATTCAAAAGTAGAATATGAGACCGATTTTTTGTTTGTTGCAGCAATGAACCCCTGCCCGTGCGGGAATCTATTGAGTCAAGAAAAATTGTGCCGCTGTAGCGACATTGAGGTAAGCCGCTATAAAAATCGATTGTCTGATCCCTTTTTAGATCGCATTGATTTATATGTGCAGATGCAAGGTGTCAGTAGTGATGATAAGGCATCTTGCAGCTCTAAAGATTTACATGTAAAAGTAATAGATGCATTTAAAATTCAAAAAAACAGAGGTCAGAGTGCGCTAAATGGACGACTGAACGACAAAGAGATTGAACAGTTTTGTACTATGACACTCGAAGCTGAAGCTATTCTTGAAAAAGCAATAAACAATTTTGCACTCTCATTTCGAAGCATTAAAAAAGTACAAAAAGTCGCCCGGACACTTGCGGATTTAGGTGCCTCCAATAATATTGAAAAAGCACATATTTTAGAATCACTTAGTTTTAGACGGCGCTAATATTTTTATTTAACCACCAGCTCCATTTTTGTTTTCACCCATTTTCCTTCACTCTCACTCTCAGCCACGGATTCCCCTACTTCAATTCGAGTACTTTCGATATTTTTACTCTCAACTAAATAGACTCTAATACCTTGGGCACGTTGCAATGCTAAGAGGTCAAGCTCTTGAGGTGTGACATTTTGCACACTGCTAAGATTTTCAATCATTGCAGTATCGTAAGTTTTTTCGAAGGCATCGTCATTATCTTTAAACTTCTTAAGAAGACGTTCTTCTAAAGCTTCTAACTGATCGTCACCAAGAAGCTCTTCATAAAGCTCTTCAAGTGTCTCTTTGCGCACGTTACCTTCAAAAAGATCTCCCTCTTCTTTTGCTTTACTCACCGCAATGTCTAAGAGTTTCGCATTTTTCAATGCTTTTATATCATACGACTCGTTAAACGAGCCATGAAGTGCCAACTGCAGTTTCGGACGTTTAATGAGTGCCTTAGAGAGCTTATCGAGTTTTTCTTGTTCCGGCGGCAAAACAACACTGCTGCCCGGCTCAAATTCAACATACTCCAGCGCATCACCATCAATACCCAACATCGCGCCTAAAAGCGAAAATGGTGCTGTCACTGCTTTAGTTAGCAGGTTAAAAAAGGCTTTAAAAATAATGTGTCCGTATGAAAATTCAGGATTGTTCATGTCTCCGCTTACCGGCAGTTCAAGGTCAATAACACCATCAGA
Organism: uncultured Sulfurimonas sp.; assembly: GCA_964481625.1. Classification (GTDB taxonomy): domain Bacteria; phylum Campylobacterota; class Campylobacteria; order Campylobacterales; family Sulfurimonadaceae; genus QNZR01. Next base: position 13,814 of record CAYZUN010000048.1, on the reverse strand, counting down.
ATCTTCTAGCAAAGCAATGGCTAAACCTAAAGGTAAATCAATAGCCTCTTCACTCTCAACATCTTCTCCAAGCTCCAATTTTTTGACAATAATACTGTTCTCGCCCACCATCTGAGAATCAATAATATTGTAGTTCAGATCTAAAAATAGTTTCCCGTTTGCAATGCGCTGTCCAATAAACTTACCGGAATAGGGACTCATATTAACCAAATCAATATTTCTAAATACAAAATTGAGATCGGTGAACTTTTCTATTGCAGCCGTATTAAGTGTTCCTTTGAGTTTTGCCGAGCCATACTCATTGACGACTCCATTAAACTCTAAATGACTCGTCTCTTTTTTATTCGATGAAATTCCGTAGATATCCCCGCTAAAATCATGAATATGTGCTTGAAAATGAAGCGGTAGTGAAAAGTCGGCGAAATCAGCACTGCTCTCATTAAGGCGCACTTTAACAATCTGCATAGGAAATGCTTCAGCTTCTTGTATCTTCTCTTCTTCAGAGCTATTCTCATCCGCTATTTGAGGGTGTTTGCTTAGTTTTGCAAAGTTCATTGTTCCATTAGTATCAATAATAGCATTGGTATAAAAAGAGTCAACATTGACCTCTTTAACAAATAGCTTATTGGGATTGTGTTCAAACGTAAATGGTGATACCGCCACCTCACTCCATGCCAATAACACTGTATTGTCTAATGCATTCTCAAGCACAAAATCTTCTACGTTGATGCTTCCGCTAACTTTTGCATCAGCTTTTTTATCTGACGGGGCATACTTAATGGAACTCTTAAGAAAGAGAAGCCCTCTTTTAAGGTTAATATGGTGATCTTTGCTGACATAAGGGTTAAAATCTTCAAGATGCACATTAGCAATATTTAATGTTCCGTTATGATACAGCGGTGTATGCTGCAATTTCCCGCGTGCTTTAATCTTACCTGTGCGGTTTAAACGCATGGATGCACTGTATTTCAAAGATGTTTTCTCTGCCGAGTCAATATTGTTTGCTGTAACATTAATCCTATCTAAACGTGTATTGACTGCTTTACCCAGAGTATGGTCTTTAAAATGTAGCGAACCCTTGTCTAACTCAAACTTATTGAGCATTAGATGCCATGGCACATCACCACTTTTGGCTTGTGTTTTTTTACCGCTGCTCTCATTTGGAACAATAAGGCGGTTCCAATTGAGTATGGCGTGTCTGTCTAATGACGCATAGATATACGGTGAATTTACTGCAAATGATGCAATGGTCGCATTACGTTTAGCGGTGTCAGCACCAATGCCTTCAACCGCCACCTTTTTAATTGAAAAAAGTGTATAGTTGCTCTTTTTCTGCTTTAAAGCGAATCCATCTAAACTCACTTTACTCTCACTCAAAGCAACTTCAATAGACTCTTTCTCAGTAGCGGCATAATTCACATTAAATGCACTAATACCTGATCCCACATAAACATCATACTTTTTTAGCGTGTTTTGTGCGGCTCCATCAACGTAAGGGTTAAACCACGTCAAATCAATACCCTTACACCCAAAAGTTCCTTTTGCATTGAGTGTGCTATGTGAAACATCTCCGCTGCTTTGGCAACGCATCGTTTGGTTCATCTGCAAGTCCATCGCATAATGTAGCGGTATTTGAGCAAGTGAGCTAATATTATTCGCTGACAGATTCAAAGCATCTATTTTAAAATGTGCCTCAGGCACAACAGAACGATCATCGAAATTTACATGTAAATTGCTTAGTGCAAAATCGTTAAGTAGCACATCCCACGGCTGGGTCGCATTAACATCACTCGCAGTATCGACTGTTTTTTCTTGCGTATCTGCTTCTACTTGAGCAATGTAATGCTGCCAATCAAGCGTTCCATCTTTGTAACGCAGAGCAGCAATACCAACATCATCAATAGTAATTTTATCAAGACGTACGCGTTGACGCATCGGTTCAATCACGCCATCGTTAAGTGTAATACTTTTAATATTTAAAAGATCATGATGTGCTCCATCTTTGGGAATCACACGCAATCGATTTAGTGCAAACTGAAGTTCATCAATACGCATCGCATCCAAATTTGCGGTATCAACACTATAGCGCGCATGAACCTTTACCTTACCGTCAGCCACTTCCAAATTGAGTTTTTCTTGCAGATAACTCCAGCCTGTAAAAAGTTTTCCCGCCTCATAATCGAATGTTCCCTCTAACGCAAACGGCTTTAGCGAAATAATTCGGCTATTCAAGTCCATTTTACCGCCATCATGAAAACCGGCAATGAGGCGGATGGTGTCACTGTCATTACTGTTATTAGTCGTATCAATATTTTTTAGATGCAAATTAATAGGTGTCATATCTGCTTCAAATGGAATGCCTTTACTTTGGTCGGCATAATGAACCACGCCCTCTTCAATAACAAAATTGCTGATCCTAACAGGCGGTAATTCCTCGCTTTTAGCAGGTTCTTTTGCTTCGTTGCCACCAAGTTCTAATAACCATGCAAAATTAAAACTGCTGTTACTATCTTTTACAATGTTAATGTCGGGTCGAATCAATGCAATGGATTCAAAATGAAATTTTCCCATGACTAACGAGTAGAGCTCATAGTTGAGTCGAAACTCTTCTAAAGCAACAAACTCGGAGTGATCAGGCGGAGTAAAATAGATATCGCTAATACTGAGTTCAAATAAAAAAGGATTGAAAGTGGCATCGCCAATATAGAGGTTTCCATTGGTCTGCTCATTGACAATTTGAGGAGCGTTATTGACAATAAAATTTGGAACTGCAATAAAGCCAATCACACCATACAGAAGAACTAAAAACAACGCAATCCACTTCATAACACCCTCCGACACCTATTAGTTTCATACATTTTATCTAAAATCATTGCCAAATCTTTGTGCTTCACACTTTTTTTACATTTTTTTATCAAAACTACATGTAAAATTTTAGCCAAAAGCATTACAAAACTCTATGCTTTTAAGTGTATTCTAATTATTTAACAGATAAAGTTATGTATCTTACACTAAAAGGAATACTGCTTTGAAAACAAAAAATATAAGAACAGTAATACTAATAGGTATATTGACCGCATTTGCTTTAAGCATGAGTGGTTGTAGTGCCATGCATACCGCAATTAAAAAGAAAGATTTAGATGTACAAACAAAAATGTCTGAAACTATTTTTCTTGAACCGGTAGCGCCAGAACATAAAATTATCTATTTTGACTTTAGAAACACTTCTGATAAAGATATTCAGATTAAAGAGCAAATTGCAACTGTATTTAAAAACAGAGGCTACACAATTACTCAAAACCCTAAAGAAGCAACCTATATGCTCCAAGGCAATATTCTCAAAGTTGGCAAATCAGACTTAAGAGAAGCTGAAGGTTTCTTTAGTTCAGGATTTGGAGGTGCAGCAACAGGTGCCGCAGCTGCTTATGCGCTCTCTGGTGGAGGAAGAACGGTGGCTGGAGTAGGACTAGCCGGTGCTGCTCTCGGCCTTGTCGGTGATGCACTGGTTGATGATGTTTTATATGTCATGATAACCGATTTACAAATTCGAGAACGTCCGCTTGATGGTGAAGTTATCACTCAAACCCAGCAAGCCGACTTGCAACAAGGAAGCTCTACTAGGGTACAACAAGATACAAGAGGTGCAAAAGTAGAGTGGAAAACGTATCGTACACGTATTGTCAGCACAGCAAACCAAGTCAATTTAGAATTTGAAGAAGCGCAGCCGGTTCTTGAATCAGCATTAGCACGTTCAGTGTCGGGTATTTTTTAAAAACTTTTATATTTGGAGGCAAGATTGTTTAAGACCGTTGTAGTATTTATAGTTTTAACTACTACAATTTATGCACAAATGCTATCTCGAACAAAAATAGATATGGGAACATTCATAACCATATCTGTGGATGAGAAAGACAAACATTATCTTGAAGATGGCTTTAACATAGTAAAAGAAATAGATTTATCTATATCTTCATACAATAAAAATGCTCAAATCTATAAATTAAATAGGGATAAGCTTACTTGTATAAACAGCTACACCCGTGAAGCACTTGAGTTAAGTCAAAAATATTATGAACTTAGCGATGGATACTTTGACATTACAGTAGGTTCAATTACAAAAAGTCTGTACAGGTTTGGTGAACAAGAGCGGGTGCCGACATCCAAAGAGCTAGAAGAAGCAAGGGTTAACTTTAAAGGTCTGACTTTTAATGAAAAGGAAGCATTCTTAGAGAAGAATATAAAGGTTGATTTAGGCGGCATGGGAAAAGGTTTTGCCGTAGATAAGATAGCCAAGTATTACAGAACAAACAAAATAGATAAAGCCGTCATATCCGCCAGTGGAGACATTAGGTGTTTAGATATCTGCAGCATTGACGTTCAACATCCATTTAAAAATGAAACAATTATCTCATTTAAAACTTTTAAAAAAGATTTAGGCATTTCTACAAGTGGTAGTTACAACAGATATGTGGCATCCACAAAGCACAATCACCTCATAAATCCAAAGTCTAAAACATCTCAAAATACGTTTGTATCCATAACGCTGATATCTTGGATGCCAAACAGTGACCTAGATGCTTATGCTACTGCTGCAAGTGTAATGCCCATGAAAAAGGCCTATGAATTTTTGGATAGTATGGATGTAGCATATATAGTTCTACAGAGTGACAAAGAATTGAGAGTTAGTGATAACCTCTCCAAATATACTAATAACTTAATCATACATAATACTATGAAGAAGTAGCCATAGGCTATATAATATGAGTGATTCAAACAAAATAAAAGATATGATTTTTACATAAGCAAAAAACTCAGCACCCAATATAATTAAAAATGGACTTGTTATCTCTAAAAAAGCTGTTATAAATGTTAAGTAAATAAGCATCTTTGTCTTAGTTTTACCTCTCTCTTTGGTAAAAACCAAAAAATGCAAAATAACCATAGCAAAAAGTCCAAATGCAAAAATATGCGGTAGAATTATTTTTAAAACACCACTACCTGTTTTAGCTACTATAAACTTATCACTACTGCCTAAGTAGTACTCGCTTACACTTTGTACACTAAAGCCGATTTTATGCTCGAACAACATAATTCCACTAATGAGCAGGAGTAAGCTAAAGGCTGCAAAGTAGAGTATTGAGTATTTATATGCTTTTGTCATAGTTTAGCTTCTTAAGTGAGTAAATAGCCATATACGAGGCAAGAATATGCCAGATAAAAAAACTAAAAACATAAATCTCTACAAAACTATCTGATATGAAGTAAGATGCCAGAAGTGAAACAAGTGAAATGATTGATGAGATCATCGTAATATTTGTAATAAGTATCTGTTTTTTACTTGCATTCGAGACTCTTATAAAGACTGCGCTTAAAGTCAGGAGTATCATCATTATAAAAAATATCTCAACATGCCACAGCTCTAAAAACGACGACTGGGTCATTGGGTCCAAAAACTCATCTTCATTGCCAAACAGAGTTAGTCTTATGGCATCGGGAAATATGCCAAAATTGAAATGCTTTACAAAGATATCAAAAACAAGATAAAGCAGGGTAAAAATTAATAGACCAGATATTATAGGTCTCATTGTGCTATCTTGTTTCAGATCTTTTATGAGTGTAAATCTCACTGCTTATCCCTTAGCACTTCATTATATAGTGCAAAGGCTATTCTGGAGCCATCAGTAATGCTTCTGGCACTAAGCGTAGCCCCTGTAATCGTTGGTATCTCTTTTGAGACTCTTAGCATTTTGTCAGTTTTGATGTCTTGAAATTGTGAGTTCCATTTTTTAGAGGGCAAATACTCTAGTGGTTCATTAAAAGCTATAATCTCTATGCCTTTAAGTATAGAATTATTTGAGATAAAGTAAATAACTACAGCATTTTTTGAGCGAACCTTTTTGTTGATTAAAACTCCAAATCCGAGAAGTTTTTCATCTTTTGTAGCTTTAAAAATACGAAATATTTTACTGTCAAGTTTTACTTTTGCCTCTTGTTGAATCACTTCCGCTTGTTTTTTTGAGACTAAAATATTTTTCTTGACAACAATACTCTCCCCTCCATACGCCTGCTTCATTGCATCAACAGGGGATATAAGTATTTTTGCACTAAGAGGAAGTGCAAAAATCAAGAGCATATAGATATGTTTTTTTATCATCATAAACTCTAGAAAATAAAGCCCATAGATACGCTAGCTATGTTTTTATCAGCTACTCCATTTTGCGTATGCATCGCATAATCCATTTTAAGTACAACTTGTTCATGTGGAAAGTAGTTGATACCCACCGTTGTAGTATTTATAGAAGCTACAGAAGTTCCGCCGGCTATCTCATCTTGAGCAGCAACATTCTCAAATTGAACAAATAGAGGCATTTTGTTTTTAGATGATGTAAATGATAGTAAATCATATCCAATATTTAAATAACCGCCTTTTGCTGCTTCAGGTTCGCCAACAGGAGTATTAGAACGGCTTGTTTGAGTGTATACACCATAAACTCTAAGAGCATCTAAATTATAATCAACATGAGTATCAAACATTACTAAATCTGAATCAACATATGTAGAAGCACCCAGCAATAGACCATTAATACCGGTATAGTCTACTCTTGCAACAACAGCAAGTTTAGGATTAGTGCTTCTAAATGATCCAAGACGGCTGTTTCTTAACCATTTATCTCCATCTCCGGCTCCATTTGCTAGTTGCAAAGCAGTAAATCCGCCAAGCTTATATGAAAGCCCTTCAACAATATCTCCATATACCATGATCCCATTCTCGTGCCAAGTAGAAGGAATTAGATTTTTTGATGTATTTGGTCTTTGCACAGTAGTAAATAGTGTTGGTTCATGTCTCTCATTTACAAGTCCCATTGGTACTAACATATTACCGGCTCTGATATTTGCATTTTCATTGATAAGAAAGTCAAGATACATAAACTCAACAACAACATATCCATCCCCGGACGCACCCTCTTTAATTCCACCATGCTCAAACTCTAGCTCAACATTTAAGATGATATTATCACTAAATTTATAACCAATATAGGGAACAAATCTATAAACATCAATTGTTGATGAATTAGCAGTACCCTCATTTGAAGTATGAGCATAGTACATTTCACCATATCCACCGATGCTTAGAGGTGAAGAGGAGTAGTAAACCTTAGAAGCTGCAGCACCTAAACCGCTATGTGATTTATATGGGTCAGCTGTTGTGTAGCTAAAACCGGTTTTTAAATCACTGGTTTCATCTATTAGCATCTGTGTTGTTTCACGAAGCTCTTGTATCTCTTGTTTAAGTACTTTGATCTCATCTGCGTTAATAAAGCTACAAAGCAGAAGTGCCATTGTAATACCTAATGTTATTTTTGATACTTTCATCTTATGTCTCCTCTGATATTTTAATTTTAATATTTATTATCAAAATCAATTTGTGCAATATTAGCAAAAAGTTTAGGCAATGTCAATAGTTTTAATAATCATTATCAGTATTTTAATAAAGTTCTTTCTCTTTTTAATCATATTTAAACCTTATTTTCTGTAAAATTTTTCTCTTATATACACTCAGGAAAAAGTCCATGAACAGAAAAAAAATTTATAACCCCCAATCAACTGAAGACGTCAATGATCGATCAATTTTTGGAGGAGACCCAACCGGTATTTTTGAGCTCAATAACATCAAATATCAGTGGGCTTACAATTTATGGGAAGTAATGCTTAATAACACATGGTTTCCTAAAGAGGTCGATATGACCCGTGATGTCAATGACTATAAAAACCTGACTGACGCAGAAAAGACAGCCTATGACAAAGCGCTTTCGCAACTTATTTTCATGGACTCATTACAGACAAATAATCTGATTGACAACGTTAACCCCTATATCACAGCGCCTGAGATTAATCTTATTTTAGTACGTCAGGCGTACGAAGAGGCTCTACACTCTCAAAGTTATGCTGTTATGGTTGACAGTATCTCTCAAAACTCTGAAGAGATTTATGAACTATGGCGTCGTGATATGATGCTAAAAGCAAAAAATGATGCTATTGCCGCTGTTTATAACGAACTTGCAGCCAATCCGACAGAACATAACTTTGTCAAAGCCTGTTTTGCAAATCAAATTTTAGAGGGCATCTACTTCTACAGTGGTTTTACCTACCTCTATACCTTAGCCCGATCAGGAAAAATGTTAGGTTCCGCGCAGATGATTCGTTTTATTCAGCGTGATGAAGTGACCCACCTGGTACTCTTTCAAAACCTCATTAACACGCTCAGACGTGAACGCCCTGACCTTTTTACAGAACAACTCAAAGCTGAAGTTTATGAGATGTTCAAACAAGCGGTAAAACTTGAAAGTGACTGGGGTAAATATATTACCCAAGGACAAATTTTAGGTCTAACTGATGAGATTGTCGAGCAGTATATTCAGTACCTCGCGGATGACCGTCTGACATCAGTTGGATTTGAAGCAATTTACAATGTCAGCCACCCCATTAAATGGGTTGATGATTTTGCCAAATTTAATGACCAAAAAACCAACTTTTTTGAAGGTACGGTAACGAACTATTCTAAGGGAAGTTTGAGCTTTGACGACTTCTAAACCTAGAAGTCTTGTATCGCTTCGTTTCGCTTCTACCGCTTCATATCAAGAGAATCTGAACCATCTCATTTTGTTGATTGAACAGTGTGATGAAGACGCTATTATTGTGGCACCAGAGGTCTGTCTAACCGGTTATGACTATGAGAACTTTGAAGATGCTGTCGCATTTACTTCAGAGGCTATCACTAAACTTTTAGCTCATCTTAAAAATAGAATTTTAATCCTCACGGTCATTGAAAAAAAAGATGATGGCGTCTACAATGTGGCCAAAGTACTTCACAGCAACGCGGTTATTTACAATCAGTCCAAAGCAAAACTCTTTAAATTTGGTGATGAACATCTCTATTTTAAAGCAGGCAATGAGAATGATATTGCTCTTTTTGAAGTTGATGGCATCACCATGGGTATTCTTATCTGTTTTGAACTCCGCTTTAAAACATTTTGGCAACAACTCGAAGGTGCTGACATTATTGCCATACCGGCACGCTGGGGAGCCGTTCGAGCACAAAACTTCCGCTCACTTACCAACGCCTTGGCAATTATGAACCAATGCTATGTTATTGCAAGTGATGCTTCTAATGATGAGTTCACTGCACACAGTGCCATTATTAATCCATTTGGTACCGAAATTAGAAACGGTGATGATGAAATTGCTCAGATGCCATATGATAAAAATGAAATCAAGACGATGCGACGCTATATGAGAGTAGGTATTAATGACCAATAGAATTACAGCAATGAAAAATGCTAAACTTGCTGAAGAAATCCATAGAGTTTTTCCACTGAGCAGTAGCGTCAAAAAAGCAATTGCTTCAACCAATCGGGAATCTTTTGTCCCCTCTGGCTTTAAACACAACGCCTATAAACTTGATGCACTTCCTATTGGCGCACAGCAGTGGATCAGTTCACCGCTAACCGTAGCTAAAATGACAGAGTATCTTAAGCCATCCGGTGCTGACAGGGTTTTAGAGATTGGATGCGGAAGTGGTTACCAAGCAGCAGTGCTTTCGCACCTCTTTCGCGGCGTTTTCACTATTGAACGTATTGAATCACTCATCGTCGAAGCCAAAGGTCGCTTTAGAGAGCTTAAAATAAGTAATGTGCATACACGAACAGACGATGGACAAAACGGCTGGATACAATACGCACCCTATGACCGTATTCTCTTCTCCGCATCAGCAACAGTAATTCCGCAAAAACTGATTGACCAGCTCAGCGATGGCGGTATTATTGTCGCACCCATGGAAAAAAATGGAAAGCAGGTTATTACACGATTTGTAAAACGGGGCAACCTTCTCACTGAAGACACCTTAGAATCTTGTAAATTTGTCCCTGTTTTAAATGGCGTGCAAAAATGAGTATTGAACAAGTTTGGAATGAGAAATTTTCACGAGAAGGCTATCTCTATGGAAAAGCACCAAATGCCTTTTTAAAAGAGCAAATCGATGCACTACAGCACTCCTCTATTCTTTTTCTTGGTGAAGGTGAAGGCAGAAATGCTTGTTACGCAGCTTCACTTGGTCATAATGTCTGTGCCCTTGATGCGTCAGCAGTTGCTCTTGAAAAAGCTAAAAAACTCGCATCAGAATTACATGTAAACATTGAACTTCTACATGTAGATTTAGAAAAGTGGATACCAAAAAAACAGTATGACACGATTATGTGCTCTTTCTTACATCTTAAAGAGCCTCTGCGCTCTAAAGCATTTCTTGCTGCAATAAATACCTTGAGGCCAGCTGGAGTACTTTACGGTGAGTTTTTCTCAACTGCGCAGCTTCCTCTTACAAGCGGTGGCCCAAAAGATATTGAATTGCTTTATACAGTAGCGTCACTACAGAGTATTTTTTCAATACCTAATGCTAAAATCATATCTATTTTGGAGTGTCAATCACCTCTTAATGAAGGTCCAGCTCATCAAGGAGATGCCCATCTCATTAGAATTGAGATAGAAAAACTGTGAAATCAATAATTTTTGTCTGTCTTGGAAATATCTGCCGCTCTCCAATTGCTGAAGGTATTGCTAGGAAAATCGCTGCTCAAAACAGTTTACATGTAACCATAGCTTCAGCCGGAACAGGTCATTGGCATGAGGGCGAGGCTCCTTGTGAAAACTCCATTAGAGTTGCCAAAGAACACGGGATTGATATTAGCATGTTACGTGCGCGTAAAATCACTCAAGAGGATATTGAGACATTTGATCTCATCATTGCATTGGATGAAAAAAACTATGCCGATCTACAAGAAATGGGGGCGACCAATCTTTACAAACTTGGTCAGTTCAGTTTTAATAACGATGATGTCCCCGACCCATTCTTTTTTGATGAGTATTTCGGGTTTGAGACAGTGTATAAAATGATTGATCAGTGTGTCGAAGAGCTTTTTAGAGTTAAAATTCTCTAAAAGGCAACTCTTCATATTTGATTGAACTGCCAATTAAATAAAGCTGACTTTCTCTTATTTTTGATAATGAGTCACATTCTGAATTAGCAAAACCGACACTTCCCTCTTCAAAGACAATGCTCACGCCATCGCTCATATCTAAAAAACTAAGTTTTGCGTCATCAACTAAATTGGCATCGATTACGCCACTTAGTTCAAATGCGATATTAATCCAATCATATCCGCGACCACAGTCTTGAACTGAGAGCTCAACTTTAAAGCTTGTAGGATCTATCATAGTGATTTCCCTTAACTCAGACTCTTTTGCGCCATCTAAACGCTCTAAGAGCTCTTTAACACTAGACTTTGAAAGAGGTTTCATCTTATTGACACCCGACACACTCCATGGAACGGTCTTGTACATCAGAAGCCACTTCAGGAGACTCACTTCTTAGATAGTACGTTGATTTTACACCAAGCTTCCAAGCTAACATGTAAATATCATTTAAATACTTACCGCTTGCCTTATCGAGCGTAATAAAAATATTGAGACTCTGTCCTTGATCAATCCACTTTTGACGAATAGCACCTGCTTTAATGAGTAATCTTTGATCAAGATCATAAGCCGGTGTATAGTAACTCCATGTATCAGGGCTCAATTTTGGTGCAACTACAGGAATAAGGCCACTTAAATTCTCTTCATACCATTTACGTTTATAAACCGGTTCAATCGCTTGTGTCGTTCCTGTTAAAATAGAGATGGAACTTGTTGGTGCAATGGCCATCAAATAACCATTACGCATTCCATCTTTTTTAATTTTAACACGTAACTCATCCCAGTCATATGCTGATGCAAAAAGTCCACCACGATCTACTAAATTAATAACATCGGCATGGGCATGATCCATTGGCAGAATCCCTCTGCTCCACTTAGAACCTTCAAACTCTTGATAACGCCCTTTTTCAACTGCGTTATCTGAAGAAGCTCTAATAGCGTTATAACTAACAGCTTCCATAATTTCATCAATTTTATCAAAATGCTCTTGTGAACCCCAAGCAATTTTTGACTCCGCTAACATCTGTGCTTCACCCATAACTCCTAAACCAATTGAGCGACTTTTCATATTAGTTCGTTTTACTTTTTCTAATGGGTAAAAATTCAAATCAATAACATTGTCTAACGCACGAATTGCAATAGGTACAATTCTCTCAATATCTTCTTTAGTATTGATTCGAGAGAGGTTGACTGAGGCAAGGTTACATACCGCCGTTTCACCATCAATTTTCTCTTTTTCAACAATGTAAATCTGTCTGCCATTAAGCGAATCCAATGCCGTAACCTTCTTAGCAACTTTGGTTATGCCGCTGTCAACTGTTATTAACTCATCTTCTTCAAATGAGAGGTAATCACCCTCTTCAAATTTAAATTTAATTTTATAGTGGTTTGGCGATGTATTTTGGAAAATTTCAGTACAGAGATTTGAGCTGCGAATAACCCCATAATGATCATTAGGGTTAGCTCGGTTAGCACTATCTTTAAAACACAAAAATGGACTTCCTGTCTCAAAATAACTTGTTAGTATTTTTCTCCAAAGGTCTTTTGCTTTAATGCTCTCTTTTAAAATAGCTTCATCTTGTTCTAACTCCATATAACGTTTTTCAAACGCATCTCCACTAAGTGCTGTTAACTCTTTTGTCTGATACGGATCAAAAAGTGTCCAGAGACTATCTTCTTCAACGCGTTTCATAAAGAGATCATTTAACCAGAGTGAAGGGAAAAGATCATGAGCACGGCGACGCTCTTCACCAGAATTCTTTTTAAGATCCAAAAAATCATTAATATCGATATGCCACGGTTCAAGATAAACAGCAATCGCACCTTTACGTGTTCCTAGCTGATCAACCGCAATAGCAATATCATTCGTAATTTTTAGAAATGGAACGGTACCGCCTGCTGCATTTTTATGACCGTCAATATAAGAACCCATAGAACGAACCTGTGTCCAATCCCAACCAATACCTCCACCAAATTTAGAGAGCAGCGCCATCTCTTTGTAGGAATCAAAAATACCTTCAATATTATCAGGACTTGAACCGATATAACATGAACTAAGTTGATGTCGTGTTGTGCGTGCATTCGAGAGTGTAGGTGTTGCTAGCATCACTTCAAACTTAGAAATCATGTCATAAAACTTAATAGCCCATTCTTCACGGTTTACTTCATTTTGTGCTAAGAACATGGAGATAGCCATAAACATATGTTGAGGCAACTCAATTGGATTGGCATTACTATCTTTAATTAAATAGCGATCATACAGTGTTTTAACACCAAGATAGTTAAATAGCAGATCACGTTCAGGTGCAATATGCTTTTGGAGAAGTTCTAAATCAAACTTCTCTTTTAAGCCTAAAAGAATACGACCCTCTTTCTCACCACGTTTAAGGTATTTCTCTAAAGAACAGTATCCTGTAAATCCATTAACACGATGATATAAATCATATAAAAAAAGGCGTGATGCTACAAAGGTCCAGTTTGGTGCGTCAATATCAATCTTATCTACTGCCGTTTTAATTAATGTTATTTGTATCTCTCTGCTTGTAATACCGTCACGGAACTGAAGTTGTGCATCTACTTCGAGTTCACTTTGACTTACATTTGACAGCCCTTTAACAGCTGCTGCTGTATATTTTTGTATCTTTGTAATATCTAATTGTTCGCGTCGCCCATTACGCTTAATAATTGTTACCATCTATTTTCATCCTTACTTAATGTGTGTATTGTGTTATTCTTATTTAAAGACTCTTTGAAAAATTTTATCAACATTTTTCGTATAATAATCGTAG
>CAYZUN010000047.1:0-16477 GCA_964481625.1 uncultured Sulfurimonas sp. | reverse complement strand
AGTAGACACAAATCTCACCATTATCGCCAGTCACACCATTGGCGCCACCACCAATATCGTGAGGACTACCTACGATTGATCCACCATAAACTAATGGTGAACAAGCAATCAATAAACCTGCCAATATATTTATTTTATTCTTAATCATAATTTCTCCTTATGAAGCCATATAAATAAAACTTATATGATATCTTCTACTACAATAATAACCAATAGTTAATGAAAAAAGCAACTAAACTGTACTATTAACTTACTATCTGTTACAATAAGTAGCACAAAATGGTATTGCTTAACACTACTTAATATTTAAATACGCAAAGAACTTCTAACCCTCTATCTTATTTCTTATGACAGCGCTGGCAAACACCAAAGGCCATAGAGCCTTTCATTCTTAGCAGGTATATCCCGCTTGATCCATGCGGGTTATGACAACTGCTGCAGGCAAACTCTCGTCCAGGACGAGCAGGATCTTTTGGACCTTTTGTTGGATGAGCCCCTTTGTTTCTTGCAAAAACAAAACTTGAAACTACATGCTTACCGTCTGCTTTTTCAGAATGGCAGGTAGTACAAAGATTCCAAATATGCTTACGAAGAAAAAACTCATTATCAGAGCCATGCGGATTATGGCATCGTATACATCTTCCATCGTTTACCGGACCATGGGTATAACGATTCATAAACCACTCTTCTACCGTGTCATGACAACTTCCACACGTTTTTGCAACCGGATCACGTACCAAATACTTTGTTGCGCCTTTATCTTCAATATTATATTCATCAACTTTACCGTCGTGACAATCAAGGCATAACCAGTTTGCAGCAGGTGCATGGGTATTTCTTGAAGACAGCATCGTTTTATGACAATCATAACATGTAGTTTGGCTCACATCTTCAAATGCTTCACCGTCCGTTGGAACATTTGATGTCATATTGTGACATGCTTTACACTTATTTTCTTTCTCTTTGGTATGAAAATATTGTTTCTTATATCCTTCAGAATCATCAGCTCCCTCAAACAATTCAGAAAGAAAATAGAGTTTACGCTCAATAATCTTTACTACTTTTTCTTTCTGATAAGCACTTACTACGATGCTGTTGTCTCCAACATGAAGTTTTATAGTTTTGCAATAGGTTCTTTTAGTCGGGGTGATTTTTATTTCAGTCGTTTTATTGTTATCTTGTCGAATCACAATTTTATCAATCTGTTTTAAAACTGCTTGAATTACAAAAGTGGCATTTTCACCAACATAAAGCGTTCTGTCAGTAGGTCGTGTAATTTCAAGAGAGGAATTGGTTTCTTCTGCAATGCCGCTAATAGCGACAAAAAGCAAAAGAATAAGAGATGTTAAACGCATATGATTCAACTTATTTTAAATTTACCTTCGGGGTTTCCCGATCGTAATGACGACGTGCATGACATGCCGGTGCACATGAGCCACCATTTGGTGTCTCAATATAACGAATTGGAAAGTTTATTTTACCAAAGCTCGTTTTTTCACGCAAGTGGTGTGGGTATTTTTTAGTACCATGAAAATCATGACAGGCACGACATGTTCGTCCTTTTTCACCAAGAACATGCACGGAGTGCATGTTCTTGTCACCATTTCTAAAGTTAGTTGCCGTTGTTGTCAACTCATCCTGAATTTTCTCCGGTTCATGACACTCAAAACAGATGTAATGCTCTTTATCAAAGCTGTCATAGAACTTTTTCGGAAATGGCTTATTCAGCATTCTTAAGTTATTAGAGCCATGAGGATTATGACATGCTGCACAGTCACCCCATAGAATTGGTCCATGCCAATCCGGGTTCTCCTCAAGATGTTTTGCCATATTTGTAAGTTTAAATCCATCCTCATCTGTTACGAGTCTTTCGCTATGACACGTTAGACAAAGATCTTTTGAAGTCTCTTTAATTAAAAACTTCGGATGCTCAGAACCATGAGGGTCGTGACATTCAAGACATTTCCGTGGACGATTAAGCGCACCATGTTTTACTGTTACCTCTTTAATCCAGACTTCTTTGTCAATATGGCACATTACACATAGATCTTTTTTACCATCTGCTTTTAACTGATACAAGTGGTCTTCTGTGTGAGGATCATGACAGTTGGTACATTGATCTTGCACAGGCGGGTGAATGTGAGTTGTCTTATGCAAAAAGTCACCTTTAGCCTGATGACATGATGTACAGAGCTCATTAATACTCGAAGCGACAAGAAGTTTTGCATTTTCTGATTCGTGTGGATTATGGCATGCCGTACATGCTCCTGCGGCCACCGGACCATGAATAAACTTTTTACCATCTTTTGGCTCGTGACACATATAACATAAATCCGGCGGATCCATAACGAGTCCCTCTTCACCTTTTGCATCCGTATGGCAGACGGTACAGTCTCCCCATTCAAATGGAGGGTGTAGCACTTTTTTCGATGCACGCAACTCTATTCCGTAAAATTTTTCATCATCTGTCAATGAAATCTCTTGTTTTGCTGTTTTATTTGCTTCAACTACTTCAGCAGCAAAAAAGCTTGAACACAACAGCATTAAAATGCCGAGAATATAAAAAGGACTATTCTTCATTTGATTGCCTTTACAATAAATATTTTTTTCATTATTTAATAGAGTCTATCGCTATTAAAATGGACGATCTGCAGCTGAAACAATATGCTCAGCAAGCGCACGCATCTCTTCTTCAAAAAGTGTACGAATTTTAACAAGTTGCGGATCCATTACCGATGCGCGTGATGGATCAATAATTGAAGTTCCTTGTCCTTGAAGATATGCAATAAGTGTGCTCTCTTTACCCGAATAACCAATGGCTATTGTTCGTAATGATGGTCCAATTGTATCCATATCTTTTTTATGACACATGACACAGCCTTTTGCTTCAAAGATAGCTGCACCTTCAGCATTTTCAGCCATAACATTGGTTAAAAAAAGTGTTGTTGTTAATGATAAACCTAAAATTAACGTTTTCATTTGCAAGCCTTTTGGAATTAAGTATTATTTTTGATAATAGCATAATATTTTTACTTTCTATCAAATTATTAAAAATTATAAGTGACTTTCTATGATTTGAGAAAATTTCGGACATAATATTTAATAGAAGTGTGCAAGGAGCTACCTTGCACTAGAAACAAAAGTTGGGGGAATAGAGTTTAAATTTTAATAAATTTTTTACCAGTGAACTTCAGCAGTTACTAGGACATCAGTACGTTTTTCAGCGTCTGATCCTTTATAGTTCTTATCATCTTTTGGATCATATGTTTGACCTGAAAGCAGCCATTTAACATTTTTATTTTGCTGCCATGCAAGACCATAGATGTAACTATTTGTCTCATACTCTTCTTCAGAAAGTGTCTTCTCTGCTGTCCAATTGTCATAACGACCGATGACAGAGTACTCTTTGTGCTCTCCAAAACGGTATGTTCCATTGATTGAAAAACCACTACCATTATACTGGCTTGTGTCACTAACTTCATTGTCATTATCAGAAACTATATATTGCGCACTTAACAGTAGCGATGGAATGTTGTAAACCGTGTGAAGTCCATAAATTGTATAGGTCTCTTCGTCATTTTTAGTATTGTCCATATTGTACTGTCCAAAGAATGATGCATCAAAGTACTCATCTTTAAGCGGCTTACGCTTTTTCTCACCATTTCCTAGCATTGCCGCCGTTAAACGCCACTCCAATGAATTACCTGCGCCACTTTCCTTAGCATGGTAACCCTCACCATTGAAAAGTCCTACTTCAGAAGTAAAATAAGGCGTTTTTGTCTTAAAGTTAACCCCTAAATCTGCTGAATTTGTCAAGTGAGATGCTTCGCTTGCTTCAACATACACTTTACTGATTGAACGCATAAACCAAGCTTGGTGCTCTTCATAATCAATCCATGGACGGTGCACTTGACCAAATTCTACACCCGTAGCAGGAAGAACTTCATTTAAAAACAGGTAGGCATACTTAAGACGTACTTTCCAATCACCTGTCTCGTCTTGGTGGGTATCAAGCGTCGTACGCAAATAACTTTTAGAGTCATCAAACAAGTATGCTTTTACTTGAAAGTAGTTACGACGTGTCTCAAAATAGGTACTGCTATCACTAACATCAGGATTGGAACTGACAAAGCCAAGATAATGAACCCCGCTAAACTTTAGACTGCTTGCTTTAGAAAACACTGGAGTATCACTCGCTTTCATAGCGACACGATTTTCACCCGGTTGTGTAAATACTTGTCCTGTTACGGTATCGGTATAGAGTGTGGTTGTTCCTGCAAATAGTGCCGGAGCTACTACTAACGTTGCTAATGCTGAAAGTGCTGCTTTTCTCATAAAGAAGATCTCCTAAATTTTAATTTGAGTGAAGTTTAAAATACTTAGATTACATTTTGGTTACATAAAAGTATTATTTATCAGACAAGGTCATCTCATAGACCCACTGCTGGAGTGGAAGCATGGCCTCATAGGTTTCGTAAAGTATGTCAATCAAATTATCTGAGTGAACAATTTGAGGTGAAAAAACTTTATAAGCATACATGTTAGCATATCGTGCAAGCTCTTCATGCTCTATTATTTTATCAAATCCACGGGGAAGACGCTTGTATTTTGGCTCTGGCAAAGTAAAGCCTTTTGCTCTCATCTGCTCTATTATTACATGTAATTTATTGCGATGTTTTTTATCTTTAATATATTCTCTGTATTGTGCCAATGTCTCATTTGAAAACCCACGAATGCCAACAGCGACAAAAAGTTCATCGGGGGAGAAGTGACAATAAAACGAACTGCTCTGCATCCGTTTGCCGTTTCCCTGCCAAAAGATTAGACCAATACGGCTTTTAATGGGCGTTTTATCTTTAGAGAAGCGAATATCGCGGTAGATTCGAAAAAGAGAACCGTTAATTTTGGGTACGGCATTAATGGTAGGAACAAGTGCTTGAAGATGCTCACCAAGCTCAATGACGCAAGCACGACTCGGCTCTAATATTAGCCTATCGTACTCTTGTCTATGTGCTTCAAACCACTCTTTGGTGTTATTCTTACGAATACGCTTTAAGAGAGCGAGACTCTCCTTAGGAAATGCTACAAAACTCATGCTACCATTATAACTTAAAACGTGAGTTATTTAATATTAGTAGTCCAATACTCACGAATCATCTGTTTTGTCTCTTGAGGTAATGGAATATAGCCTAACTTTTTAGCTGCTGTATCCCCATTTTTAAAGGCATAGTCAAAAAACGTATTGACCTTTTTATTCATTGCTTCATGTTCAATTGGAAGCAAAATAAATGTTGCTGCAACAATCGGATATGAGCTGTCACCCGGCTGAAGTGCTAACATGGCATAAAAGTTATCTTCTTTCGTCCAGCTTGCATATTTCGCTGCTGCTTTAAAGTTCTCTTCACGTGCACTTACCCATTTACCACTTGCAGTCTGTAGTATCACCGCTGGGAGGTGACTTTTTTCTTTGTAGGCATGTTCAATATAGCCGATTGAAAAAGGGGTCTGTTTGACTAAATTCGCAACACCCTCATTTCCTTTACCGCCGATTCCTGTAGCCCAGTCAATGGCTTTACCGGTACCAAAATTGTTTTTCCAGTTCTGTGAACTTCCGCTTAGGTAGTAGGTAAAATTATAAGTAGTTCCCGATCCATCGGAACGGCGCACAACAATAATTTTCTCATCTGGAAGCATAATCTCCGCATTGTCTGCTTTAATGGCTGCGTCATTCCATTTAGTAACCTTACCTGCAAAAATATCAGCAACAACACTGTTTTTTAATTTAAGCTTTTCATCTGCAACACCGGGAAGATGATGTGCAATAACAATAGAACCGATTACCGCAGGGAATTGAAATAATTTTTTCTTTTTAAGCTCCTTAGATTTAAGCGGCTTATCTGATGCCCCAAAATTTACAATACGATTGGTAATCTGCTTGATTCCGCCACCTGAACCGATTGATTGATAGTTCACACGATTTTTAGTCTCTTTTTGATAGTTAAAGGCCCAGTCATAATAGAGTGGTGCCGGAAATGATGCCCCTGCACCACTAATTTTATCACCCGCCATTGACGATGTTAAAGTTACTGTCACCATAAGCGCAGCTGAAGCAATACGTTTTAGCATTGTTACATCCTTTTGATTATTTAAGATGATGACATTGTAAGGGAGTAATATAACCATTTGATTACAAACAACTCCTTATTTCGTAACCTTACTGTTACCATCATATATCCTTTCACACCATTTTAAACTGACAAAGGAGTTGGCATGCTACCCCGTTACGAAAACAAAATTACAGAAATTCAAGAGATGATAACAGCACTATTAGAAAAAATTATTGTTTCAAACCAGTTAACACTTGATGCCTATATTCATAATAAAAGTGAAGAGTTTGACCTCATCAAATCAGCACTTAAGGGTATTCAAAGTGACGCCAATACTATTGATAATGAGATTATCAAAACCTTTGCACTCTTTGGTCCTGAGGCTAATGAACTGCGAATGCTGGTCTCCTATCTCAAAATGACCAATGAAATTGTTCGTATTGGTGATGGTGTCAAAAAATATGCGCGACGCATGAAAGAACACTGCAGCAGTGAATGCGACCTTGTGCCTCTTAACAATACCATTGTTCAGCTACACAAAAGCACCATAAATGCGTTACAATATCTTTTAAGTTGTTTTAAAAACTTTGCTACATGTAATATTGGTAAATATTACCGAAAAGTGATGGTTGAAGAGAGCAAGAATGATGACCTGTTCGCCATTTTAGAAAAAGAGATTATGACTCTTATCATAGGTGAAAAAGAGCTCTCTATTGAATATGTCAAAGTATTGGGAACACTAAGAAAGCTAGAGCGTTCATGTGACCGCTCTGTCAATATTGCTAACTTGATGCTCTACGCAAAAGAAGGCGGAAGTATTCACGCATACCAATAAAGGCTGTAACTGATGAATGCACTCATAGTCATTGTCGAAGATGAAGAAGATATTTTAGAACTAATTGAGTACAACCTTGAGAAAGAGGGGTTTGAGACTATCGGTTTTTTAAATACTAAAAGTGTGGAACAGATTTTAGAAGAGGAAAATGTTGATCTACTTATTATGGATCGCAATCTTCCCGGTGTTGAGGGAAGTGAATTTGTCACTTCTCTTAGAAAAAGAGGACTCAATATTCCCGTTATCTACCTCACTGCCAAAAATAGGGACAGCGATATTGAAGAGGGATTTGAGCGCGGCGGTGATGATTACATTACCAAACCTTTTAATATGAAAGAGTTGCTGCTTCGCATTAAAGCCATTTTACGACGTACTAAAAGTGGTGCCATTGAAGGCACTGTAACCTATCGCGACATCATCTTAAATCTCAATACCCGAACACTCAGTGTTGCAGAAGATGACGTGGAGCTGACCAAACTGGAGTTTGATCTGCTCTACACGCTTATTAACAATCAAAATGTTGTATTGGATCGCGACTACCTGCTTGAGCATGTCTGGAGCGGTGATGAGATCTACCAAGACCGAACGGTTAATGTCGCCATTAACCGATTAAAAGAGAAGATTGACCCCGATAAAAACAAAGAGTACATCAAAACCGTTCGGGGCATCGGATATACTTTGTGCTAAATATTCATCATGTATTCATTATTAAATTTCTAGGTCTGTTTCTAGGAACGCTTTTTATGGCCGCATTAATCAGCTATTTTACACTCAAAGATATTGTTTTAGAATACCATAAGGACTATCTAAAGAACTCCATTTCACTGATTGCACTCGAATTAGATCAAGTCGATGACCTCGACAACTATGTTATAAAAGCACATGAGGCGACCCAACTTAGAATTACTATTATTGATAACAATGGTGATATTATTGCTGAGAGTAATACCAATAAAAGCGATATGGAAAACCATGCTAACCGTGCTGAGGTCATGCAGTCAAACTCCAAAGAGTATGGTATTTCAACACGTTACTCAAAAACACTTACGACTGACTTTTTGTATGTTGTCAAGCGCACGACACTTCATCTAAAACCTATCTATCTGCGTTTATCAATGAGTTTAGAGCGTGTTATGCAAGACTTTTACGCACTATGGCGCAACCTGCTTATTGTTTTTATTTTTTTTACTGCTATTGCTATTATTATCTCTTATAAGATGAGCAAACGGGTGCGTTATGATATTAATCAGATTACCCAATATCTTGATGAGATCTCTAACAAGAACTACAAAGCCGTAATTAAGACAAAATATTTTAATGAATTTTTACAGATTTCACTACTACTTAAAAATCTTGTCAAAAAACTGGCATCACGTGAAAAACAAAAACGTAAGTACACCGCTAAACTACGACTTATCAACAAGCAGAGAAATGACATTCTTTCCGCCATTTCACATGAGTTTAAAAATCCGATTGCCTCTATTATGGGGTACGCTGAAACCCTGCATGACAATCCTGATGTTAATGTCAAGATTCTTACCAAATTTTTACAAAAGATTCTTGCTAACAGTAAGAAAATGAGTGACATGCTTGACCGCTTGGCCCTCTCCGTCAAACTAGAACATAATGACCTCAGCATCAAACCCAGTCCGTTTGACATCTCCGAATTGACGCAAGAAGTCGTTAGCAATATGTCAAAGAAATACAGAGATCGCAACGTCACCTATGCCGGAACATCTCAAACAGTCAATGCCGATAAGACGATGATTGAGCTAGTTTTGATTAACCTTATTGACAATGCACTCAAATACTCCGAAGATCATGTCCGTGTCACTCTTGAAAACAACATCATCACCGTACAGGACAAGGGTCTTGGTATTGAAGAGAGTGAACTTGAAAAAATTACCTCGAAATTCTATCGGGTTCGTAAAAACAGTTGGGATAACTCGATGGGAATCGGTCTTGCTATTGTCAGTTATATTTTAAAACTGCATAACACGACACTCGATATAAAAAGCACTGTTGGTGAAGGTTCGGAGTTTAGTTTTAATATTAAAAAGATGAAATAAAATTACATGTAAATGGAAAACAATATGATACTGCCACTACCCAAAGCCCTTCAGCCCCTACTTGAGTTGCTTATTGGCAAGGGGCTTGCTCCCGTTATTGTTGGCGGCTACCTGCGCGACACTATCTTAAATATTCCCTCAAAAGATATTGATATTGAAGTCTATGGCATCCAAAATATTGATCTGCTCACATCATATTTGGCTATATTTGGCAATGTTTATGAGGTCGGCAGCAGTTTTGGGGTACTCAAAATAAAAATTGATGATTTTCATATTGATGTCTCCCTGCCCCGAACCGAATCTAAAATTGAGAGAGGGCATAAAGGATTTGAGGTCAACACCTCACAACCTCTTACATTTAAAGAGGCTGCCCTGCGACGTGATTTCACTATCAATGCTATGGGTTACGATATTAAGAGCCAAACACTTTTAGACCCTTATAACGGATTAGATGACCTCCACAACAGTACCTTAAGAGAGGTTAATGCCACAACCTTTGTTGAAGACCCGCTGCGTGTCTACCGTGCGGTACAGTTTGCTGCACGTTTTGAATTGCAATGTTCTGATTCACTACTTAGCTTATGCAAGAACATGGTTGAAGAAAACCAGCTGAGGGAACTGCCAAAAGAGCGTATTTTTGAAGAGTTTAAAAAACTGTTGCTTAAAGCGGAAAAACCTTCCATTGGTATGCGATTAATGGAGCAAATTGGTATCTTCAAACATTTTAGTGAACTAGAGGGAATGTCTGCCATGAAATGTCATTCACAAAATGATATCTTCAAACACACCATTTTAACTCTGGATATGATGGCGTCTATGTGTAGCAGTGATGCAAAACATAACCTCTTAATGATGCTTACTATTTTATGCCATAAGATGCCCAACGGAGGAAGTTCTTTTCTTTTTAAACTTACTGATGAAACAAAACTCATTAACGATGTCGCAACATTAGTCAAATACAATCGTCTGCCTCAAAAAATGTATGATGCCCATGCTGATGATAGTGAAATTTTACACCTCGCTGCCAAAGTAAAATTAAGTGATCTGATTCACGTCGCCAAAGCAATTGATTTAAAATGTCATCTTAGTGCTCCAGAGCATACCTTTAAAGCGGGAGCTTGGCTTACACAGCGTGCTAAGAATTTACATGTATTTTTGGCACCTCTTTCGCCACTGCTTCAAGGACGTGACCTTATTGCTTTGGGTCTCAAACCCTCAACAAACTTTAAAATTATTTTAGATGCTGCTTATGAGGCACAGCTTAATCAAGAATTTACATGTAAAAATGAAGCGCATGTATGGCTTAAATCTTATATTTCAAAATAGTTTTTTTATACAAATTTATTATAAGTATAATTAAGTATTATTTTAAATCTTAAAATTTATGGAGAATTCATGAAAACATTAACCCTTTTAAGCTCAATAGCACTACTAAGCACATCACTGCTTGCCAACCCTTACCAAAAGCAGCAAGAGGTTTATGACAATATTGTCAAAACTGGTAATGAAGTTAGCACAACCCTGCTTCAAACACTGGGCAAAAGCCTCAAAGAACACATACAAAGCGAAGGGCTTCAAGGTGCCGCTAAATTTTGTAGTGTGCAAGCGTTCCCGATAACTGATACTGTCGATGCAAAGTATGGAAAAGATATTAGTGTTAAACGCATCAGCCTCAAAGAGCGTAATCCAGCCAATGCACCTCAAGGCTCTGAAAAAGCAATCATGGATGCACTGCACACCCTTCAGGACAACAATGTTATCTTACCAAAGTTCTTAGTTGAACGTATCAATAACAACACAGTGAAGTACTACAAACCGCTTAACATCAACAAAGGGGTCTGCCTTAAATGTCATGGGGATATTAGCAAAAATCCTAAACTCTCTAAATTTATGAAATCAAACTATCCTCAGGACAAAGCAACGGATTACAAAATGGGTGACCTTCGCGGCGCGATTGTTGTAACAATTAAAGGGTGAATTTTTAAACAAGGAATTTATGAATGATACTCTATGTTGACGGCGATGCCTTTCCCAATCTGCTCAAGCCCATTTTACTGCGTGCCATTGAGCGGCTTCACATTAAAACATTTGTAATAGCCAATAAAAAGATATCGCTAGGCAAATCAGAGTATGTGACGTATGTCATTGTCGAGCAAGGTGCCGATATTGCCGATCAGCGTATTGTTGAGATGGTACAGGAGGATGATTTAGTCATTACAGCCGATATTCCGCTAGCTGACCATATCATTACAAAAAATGCTCACGCTATTGACCATCGCGGTGAGCTTTACAGTGTTGATAACATCAAACAGTACTTAGCGATGCGTGATCTAATGGAAAAGATTCGTGAAAGTGGAGAGATGACGAGAGGCCCAAAACCCTTTAGTCAAAAAGATGCTCATGAATTTGCCAATCAGCTGAATGCGTTTTTAATGAAGTATTATCAATAAGCTCATAAAGAGCTCATTGAATTAGTTAGCGTTTGGTTTTGGAGTGGTTGCAGTTGAAACAGGAAGAATTGGATAGATAATATCAGCTTTTCTACCATCAAGAGCTTTTAAGAAAGTTTCAATAGAGCTTGCTTCTTTATCGCTTAAAGCAATGCCTAGTTGTGTTTTACCCATCTCAACAATCGCCTCTTTCAAACTCCAGATACCGCCATTGTGGTAGTACGGTGCAGTTTGAGTAATGTTACGAAGTGTTGGAACTTTAACGAGACCGTCTTTATTTCCTTTGAAGTCACCAAGACCTGCGTGTTTGTATTTCGCAGTAATCTCAAATGCTTGCATTGAACCGCCAAGAGCAACATCGTTGTGACAGGTTGCACATCCTTTATCAATAAAGGTTTTTAGTCCTTCTTGCTCCTCTTTATTCATAGCAGTAGGAGATCCATTCATAAAATCATCAAATTTTGAAGGGGTATTTAATGTACGCTCAAATGTTGCAATGGTTTGTGTAATCGTCTCAAAATCAACTTTCACATCTTTACCATAAGCCATTTTAAACTCGTTAACATACTCCGGCATAGAATTAACTGTTGCCTCAACATGCTCTTTAGTTGCTGCCATTTCAGGGTGTGCCTGAATCGGACCTTGTGCTTGTTTCTCTAAGTCGGGATCTCTACCGTCCCAAAACTGTGCACTGAAAAATACCGAATTATAAACCGTCGGTGAGTTAAGATGATGCGGGTTCATCTCCCAGTTATGACCGATTGCTGCCGGTACACCATCATCGCCGCCTTCAGCTAAGTTATGACAGGTGTTACAACTAATAATACCGCTTTTTGAAAGCCTTGGATCAAACCAGAGCTTTTTCCCCAATTCAACCTTTTCAGCAGTAATTGGATTTTTTGGATTGTCAATCAACTTTAAAAGTTCTGATTGAGACTCTGGAATTGCGACGAGACCAGCCTTTTTTGCTGTTTCAACAAGTGGCGATGCCATTAATGTTACAGTTGCTAATGCACTTAATGTAATAATTTTCATAACGAATACTCCTGATGATTATAAAATCATATTAATTTTATTTGTGGCATTGTACTAGAATATTTCTTAAAAGAAAATCATTATCTTTAAGGTAAGTTTATTATATAACTATTCTTTATTTTAAAACTGCTATAATTCCATTATGAATTACGAAATACTATTAAAAGAAAACCACTTAAAAGTAACACCTCAGCGTTTAGGAATTTTACACCTGATGCATGAGGCAGGACATATTAGCATTGAAGATCTGTTCACATCAATAAAAAAACAGTTCTCATCTATTTCACTTGCAACGCTTTACAAAAACATCCATGCAATGTTAGAGAGTTCGCTCATTAAAGAAGTTAAAGCACCTGAAGCCAAAGCACGTTATGAGATTAGCAAAGCCCCTCATGCCCACTTAGTCTGTAGCGAATGCGGCGAGTTTAAAGATATTATGTATGATGTGAATCATCTTGCTCACTCTATTGCCGATGACAATGGTTATGCTATTAATGACACCTCACTGATTATCTCAGGAACGTGCCCAAAATGTAAATAGTCTTTTTCATGCGCTTTTAAATGAAAAAGATTGTTCTTACCACCTTAAATTCACGATTTACGCATACCTCTTTAGCGCTTCGCTATCTCTATGCCAACATGCAAGAGCTCCAAGAAAATACATGTATATTAGAATTTACCATTAATGAGGCGGTTCAAAGTATTGCTGAATCTTTACTAGATGAGTCCCCCGAGATTATTGGCATTGGTGTCTACATCTGGAATGCTGCAGAAGTCAAAGAACTCATTGAGATTATTAAAAAAATCGCTCCTAAAACAAAAATTGTACTCGGTGGACCTGAAGTAAGCTATGAGCCTTTTCGTGTCAATTTTGATAACGCCGATGTTATTATTCAAGGCGAAGGTGACCTGCAGTTTTATTCTACATGTAAAACATTGTTAGCCAATGAGGTTATTGCATCAAAGATTATTAAGCCCACCCAAGTTGATCTTTCACAGGTCACGATGCCCTATGAATTCTACAGTAAAAGTGACATAAAAAACCGCTACATCTACGTTGAAGCATCACGTGGTTGCCCTTTTTCATGTGAATTTTGCCTCTCTTCTATTGATGAAAAAGTTCGTAACTTTAATACTAACACCTTGTTAGAAGCATTTGAAGTACTTTGGAATCGCGGGGTGAGAAACTTCAAGTTTATTGACCGGACTTTTAATCTCAATATGAAGATTGCCAATCAGCTGCTCGATTTTTTCCTCAGCAAAGAACCGCCCTATTTCGCTCATTTTGAAGTCATACCTGACCATTTTCCCGACTCCATTAAAGAAAAAATTGCCTTTTTTCCATCAGGATCACTGCAACTCGAAATTGGTATTCAAACTTTAGACCCCAAGATTGCCATAAATATCAGTCGCCCGCTGAAACTTGAAAAAATCAAAGAGAACATCACTTTCTTACAAAATGAAACCAAAGTGCATATGCATTTAGACCTTATTGTAGGACTTCCGGGTGAGACGTTGGAAGGATTTGGAAAAAATCTCAATGAACTCACTGAACTCACCACCTCAGAGATTCAAATTGGCATCTTAAAAAAACTCTCAGGTACTGTAATGAACCGGCACGATGCAACCTATGGAATGACCTATTCCGACACCCCACCCTACGACATTTTAAAAAATGATCTGCTCTCTTACAAAGAGCTTCAAAAGATGAAACGTTTTGCCCGTTTTTGGGATTTAATCTATAATAGCGGTAACTTTAAAAATACTTTCTCTCTTATTCATGCAAATACAACTGTATTTGATGGTTTCTACGCCTTAAGTGAGTGGATTTACACCCAAACGCTATCGACTTGGAAAATCTCCTTAGACCGCTTAAATGAGCTTCTTTTTAACTATTTTGTATCTACATGCAATATGAAAGCTGAAGATGTTACAGATGTAATGATAAAAGATATTATAAGCTTAAGGGGAAGAGGCATTCCTAAAGTTTTAAAACCTTATGTCAAAGAAAACATAAATGCAAGTTCTAAAACAGCTTCTAAGATCAATAGACGACAGCATCATAGAGCCTAAGGATTCACCCTTGCTTACCAATAACTATACTTAAGCTACTCTTTAGTATGATTTACCTCAAAAAAAACATTGAGAGTTACAAATGAAATATTTAGTCAGTTTTATATTTTTAACCCTTAGTTTGATGCTTCATGCGTCCACAGCATACCCTAAGCTTTTTGCTCAACAGAGTACCCCTTTGTACACGTCATCTAAAATCTTTGTTCAGCTCAAAAAATTTGACTCATTGCGGGC
The DNA here is from genome assembly GCA_964481625.1 of uncultured Sulfurimonas sp. GTDB lineage: Bacteria > Campylobacterota > Campylobacteria > Campylobacterales > Sulfurimonadaceae > QNZR01. Next base: position 1,674 of record CAYZUN010000047.1, on the reverse strand, counting down.
AGCTGTCAATAGTTATGTTAACAAAGCAGACAAAACCATTCAGATGGGTGTACAGGCGGAAAACTCGGATGATAAAAATGTGAAAAAAACCTATTTGGATGCGCTGCGATCACTACAGAAGGATCATGACAATATTGTTAATTTATCAACAAGAGAGCTCATAAACGCGATCTCTAAAAATAAATATCAAAGATTTTTAAGTTTGGTCAATTCCTCTATGGAGTTTTACAAAAACAAACCCTCTATCAATAAAAAAATTATGACCTATTATGAAAACAACAAAGGAAAGGAAAGAAGTGCTGTTTTAGAAAAAATTATTCAAGATGACAAGAATTATGAAAAGGTATATCTCACCATCAAACACCCTGCCTACAACAGTAACTCAAATGTTCAAAGAACAACATCTAAAGGCAATCACAAAAAAATTGTTTTACTGAGCCGACCAGGATGTCCTTACTGTGTTAAAACAAAAGCCGTTCTAAAATCTAGAGGTGTCGCCTATAAAGAGTACAATATTCAAGAATCTTATGGTGCTAGTTTATTTAAAAAACATAAAGGAACGGGTGTTCCTATCTTGATAGTCGGCAACAAAGTGCTTCGTGGCTTTAGCAAACAAGCCATATTGGATGCTCTTTAAAGTGTGAATAAAAGTCTACTCAATAATCTTATTCACCGGCATCTGAGCAATGGATTTAGCACCATGAGCTTTAAGTTTTGGAAAGAGGTCTCGTAACCCTTCTTTGTCAATTACTGCCATAATATCAATCCATTCGCCTTTGGCAAGATGTGAAATTGTTGGATTATTTGTCGGCAGAAGTTCTAGTATCTCATCTAGTTTGCTTTCAGGGACATTCATCATAATGCAGACTTTTGGCACCGCATCAATAACAGATTTAAGCATCATGACAATGTCTTGCATCTTTTTACGTTTGGCTGGGTCTTCGTAAGCTTTTTTATTAGCAATAAAACGTGTTGTGGTCTCTAAAACCGTATCAATAATCACAAGGTTATTGGCACGTAGAGAAGAACCCGTCTCGGTAATTTCTACAATAGCATCAGCCAAGTCAGGCACCTTAACCTCTGTCGTTCCCCAGCTAAACTCAACCTTAGCAGTCACACCGTGTGATGCCAGATAGTCTTTAGTAAGATTAACTACTTCTGTAGCAATGGTCTTGCCTTCAAGGTCTTTAACACTTTTGTAGGGTGAATTTTCTTTTACGGCAAGTACCCATTTGATTTTTGAATAACTCGCTTTTGCATAAGTAAGTTCACACACCTCTACTACATCAGCACGATTCTCTTTAATCCAGTCCAGACCCGTAAGCCCACAGTCAAGCTGCCCGCCTTCAACATATCGCGCCATCTCCTGAGCACGGATTAACATGCATGATATCTCATCATCATCAATAGTAGGATAGTAATTTCTACTACTGACTCGTATATCATAGCCCGCCTCTTTAAAAATGTTAATGGTAGAGTCTTGAAGACTTCCTTTTGGTATTCCCAGATTTAACTGCATGTCTACTCCTTTAGAGATTATGAGTAATACTACTCTCTAATCATTTAGACTCTACTTTATTTAAGGAGATTATTTAGTATCCACCAAAATTTAAATCTGAAGTGCAATTGTTGAGAATATAGAGAATCAAAAGTTATAATTTTAGATTTGAAGAG
>CAYZUN010000046.1:0-16607 GCA_964481625.1 uncultured Sulfurimonas sp. | reverse complement strand
GATGTCAATCCATTTCCGTAAACAAAGGGCATAAATGAGAAAATGTTTTCTGACTTTTTTTGTAACACTGTTATGTGTTACATCAATATATGCAAGTGAAGACAAAGCAATTAAACATGCACTGCTTCAGTATAATTATGGCATTATTAAGATGGCTAAAAGTGGTGAAACAGACTTTTTTAAAAGTTTTGTTAAAGAGGATGTCGTAACAAAATTGATGCTCTGGGTAAAATCGTGGCAGGATAATAATCTTGTTATGCTCGCCGACATTAATGACTTTGTTTTTGGCCCAATTCTCTACAATGAAAAGAATGCTTCAATTACAACAATGGAGAACTGGAACTTTAGCTATGTTAACATTGCAACACGCGAGATGGCACTAGATCCGGTCAAGATGCTTTATAAAATGCGCTACACACTTAAAAAACAAGATGACGGATGGATGATTGTTGATATTAAACATCTTCAAGAGAAACAATTTATTAAACCCAATAGCCACACACCTTCACTCAATACTAAACAGAAAAAGCCTGCTGAAGGCTTTACTTTTTCTGAACCGCAACAAAAAATCGAAACACATTAGCAGTTGATTAGAAAGCGTTTGCTACGCTTTCAGTTATCATATAAAGGAAACTTATGAATACAGTAGTAAAAAAGATTTGGTCATTTTTGATCTCAATGAAACTAATGGTGGTACTCATACTGCTTTTTGCAACCGCTAGCGGCGTAGCTACGTTTATTGAGAACGATCATGGAATCAATACATCATGGGCACTGGTTTACAGTAGTCGATGGTTTGAGGCAATACAGGTACTTCTTGGTATTAGTATTGTTGGTAATATATTTCGGTTCAAAATGTATCAGAAAAAAAAGTTACCAGTCTTTATTTTTCATATTGCCTTTTTAATTATTTTGATTGGCTCGGGAGTTACCCGTTACTTTGGCTATGAAGGGGTCATGCATATTCGTGAAGGTGCAACGCAGAATCAGATGATATCTTCAGATGCCTTCTTGCAGGTTACTGCAAAAAAAGAGGGTAAAGAATATGCTCTTGAGGAGATTGTCTATGTTTCAGAATTAGGTGGTCGAAAGTTTAAAGAGACGTTAGATGTTGGCGATAAAGATGTTGTTGTAAGCTACAAAGACTTTATTGATAAAGCCGTTAAAACAGCGGTAGAAGATACTAACGGGGAACCTCTTGTTTCATTTGTAATATCGACGCCACAAGGGCCAGATAGTTATTTTTTAAATAGTGGACAATTCATTGATGCAGGACCACTTGCGGTCTATTTTGACAAGGCTCCGACAGTTAAAAAACCTTATATTCGTTTTATAAATAAAGATGGAAAAATTACGTTTATTTCTAATGTTTCCATTCAGTGGATGCGAATGGCAGATCGAAAACAAAAAGTATTTAATGCAAATACACAATATCCTTTAGAAGCAGGTTCGCTCTACAACATTAATGGGGTGCAGCTGGTTGTCAAGTCAGTATTGGAAAAAGGACGTGTTAAAGTTGTTGATGAGGCTAAATATAAAGCTTCTAGCGAAGTCAACATGAATACGCAGTCTATTTCAGCACTGATTGTAGATGTAGAGTACGATGGAAAACATCGTGAAGTAGCACTAATGGGGAATGGAAAGCGCTATAAGGGCTTTACTGAAATGTTTAAAATAGGGGATATTGAGCTCTCAATGGAGTGGGGCTCTAAGATGCTAGAGCTACCATTTTCACTTTGGTTACGTGATTTTATTCTTGTTAAGTACCCGGGTTCGATGAGCCCTTCATCGTATGAAAGTCATGTGACAGTCATTGATGAAAAAAACGGTGTACGAGAGCCGCATAGAATTTATATGAACAATATACTTGATTATGGAGGCTTTCTGTTTTTTCAATCATCTTACGATAAAGATGAGCAAGGAACCATCCTCTCGGTGAATCATGACCCCGGAAAGTGGCCGACATATCTTGGATACACACTATTGGGCATAGGATTTTTATTGACCTTGTTGAGTCCTTATAGCCGTTTTGGTAAGTTGGCGCGCACCAAGTACGAACTTAATGCTTCTGCTCCGGTAGTTGTAGCGCTATTGGCAACGCTATTTTATACACAGCCGCTTGTAGCACAAGATACTGAATCGTTAATAAAAGAGGTTTCAAAAATCGATAAAGACCATGCCGATTATTATGGAACCATGTTGGTGCAATCACGAGATGGACGAACTAAGCCGATTGATACTGCTGCAACAAACCTATTGAATAAAATAGCAGGAACCAGCAGTATGTTTGAATTGAATCATAACCAAATTATTTTAGGAATGGCATCAAATCCGGAGGCGTGGAAACAGCTTGATATGATTAAAGCATTCCATCCGAAGCTCAAAACATTACTCGGCATGGAAGAGTCACAAAAACGATTTGCTTATAATGATGTTTTTGATAAGTTTGGCACTTATAAGCTTGCAAGCATTGCGGAAGAGGCTCTAAGAAAACGTCCTGGAGAGCGAGGGCAATATGAAAAAGACGTTATTAAAGTTGATGAGCGTGTCAATGTCGCCTACTATGTCTATTCCGGACGTTTTATGAATGTTTTCCCTCTAGAAGGTAAAATGAATGATAAATGGCACTATCCTGAAGATGCACTAAAAACCTTTCCTAAAAAAACTGCGAATGAAGTGCAAGAATTATTGATACAAAATGCTAAAGGGTTGGCTACTGGTCTTCGTGAGGGCAATTGGGAGGCGGCTAATTCAGCGATTGATGCCATTAGAGCCTATCAGTATAAATATGGCGCGGCAGTTATTCCTAATGAAGCTGTGATACAAGCAGAGCTTTTATATAACAAACTGCAAATTTTTGAGAGACTTTATCCTTTTTACTTGCTTGCCGGACTGGTATTGCTAGTACTTATTTTTGTACGTATTGCGCGACCAAGCCTAAATCTTACAATGGCAACGCGTATTGTATTGGTAGTTCTAATGCTTGGGTTTGTAGCACATACTACTAGCTTAGGTATGCGTTGGTATATCTCAGGGCATGCTCCTTGGAGTAATGGCTATGAAGCAATGCTCTATATCTCATGGTCTATTATATTGGCCGGTATTCTTTTTGCCAGATCTTCAGAATTAGCGCTTGCAACGACGGGTGTCTTTGCTGGTATTGCTCTTTTTGTAGCACATTTGAGCTGGCTTGATCCTCAGATTACCACATTGGTTCCGGTACTAAAATCTTATTGGTTGACTATTCATGTTTCCATCATTACTGCTAGTTACGGTTTCTTAGGCTTGAGCACACTGCTTGGTTTTATTGTCTTGATCTTTTACATCATGTTAAACGATAAAGAGAAATACGAGCGTATTAGCGTGAATATTCTTGAAGCAACCCGCATTAGCGAGATGTCTATGATTGTAGGACTCTTTCTGCTTACAATCGGGAATTTTCTTGGTGGCGTATGGGCCAATGAGTCGTGGGGTCGATATTGGGGATGGGATCCAAAAGAGACGTGGGCATTGGTTAGTATTTTGGTTTATGTATTTGTAACACATATGCGTTTCGTGCCAATTTTGCGTTCAAATTTTATGTTTAATGCTGCTGCTGTTGTTGCATACAGTTCAATTATTATGACCTATTTCGGTGTTAACTATTACCTTTCAGGATTGCATTCTTATGCATCAGGCGATCCGGTGCCAGTTCCTGTGTGGATCTATTATGCCGTTTCTGTTATAATCATAATGATTATCGGGGCATCATTTAATCGTAATAAATTAGTGATACCAAAGCGACAGTAAATTTAAGAACTTTTGAAAATCAAGGAGTAAAGGGTGAGACAGTGGATTATAGCAATAGTACTCGGATTGGCTCTGAGTGGATGTTCCGCCCTCCAAGTCCAAACGGATTATGATCGAGAATTTGATTTTAGCTCCCTATCAAAGTTCAATATTATCTATATAGAAAAAAAGGATGGAAAAAACTTTACTCGTAGCCGTATTAGCAAGATGCTATCTAAGCATCTTCAAGATAAAGGATATATCTCTACCGATAAAGAGCAGGCTGATTTTTATGTGATGCTTCATCTTGATATTCAGAAAAAAAGTGAGATACAGACAAATTATGAGACAATGGGAATGCAGCCAAGGATAGGGTATTACCGTAGACCATATATGCAAGATGGGATGCTTTCCCCTCTGGGTGTAGAACTGTATAGATCACCGTTAGATATTCAAACTACACGGGTGACAACACGTACTTATGATTATGAAGAAGGGCGCTTGGTTGTAGAGCTTGTTGATGTTAAGACAAATGCTGTAGTTTGGCATGGAGTTGCAGAAGATGAGCTATCAGAGCTATCAACTGAAAAAGAGAAGAGTGCTTATATTAACACTGTTCTTGAAAAACTCTTTATTGATTTTCCAATACATAAATAAGAGATACTTTTTAGGTATCTCTTATGAGTTGCTAGTTGACTGTAAACGCGCTCTCTTCTAAAATGACTGGAAAGAAGTAACCATATCCTAAATCTACATCAGTCTTTAGTGTTCCTTTAGCGGTGACAATATCACCAACATTTACAGCCGCATTGAGTCCTGTGGCTGTAATATCATTACTGCCAGCAACACCGGTGCCGTCTTGTAAATGAACCCAATCTTTACCCATAATATTTTTTGAAACTTTAATTACTTCCGCATTGAACGTGACTGTAGTGCCGTTTAAATCACTTTTTTGTGCGTACAACTCTTCAATACTATGCCCACCTTCGAGTTTCGCAACACTAATTGGTTTGGCTTTTGCTTGAGGTGGTTTCACCTGAGATTGTTGCATTGTAGTATTGACATCTGTTGGACCACATGTATCACAGTTATGCGCCTTATCTGCTACAGGTAGTGTGGTAGATGCTGTGGATACAGATGCGGGAATAATCGAATTAGCGAACATAAGGTAATCAAACGTTCTGTTGAGTGCTTTACTCGTAAAGTCTTTCATAACCATCTGTTCAATATAAGAGATGGTGCTGCCTACTGTTAGATTAGTTTTTGGACCTGCTATCCAATAGGTATTGCCGTTTTCATCAACTTTTACATAAGTGTAGCCGGCAGCGTCCATAGTTTCAAGAACTTTTGCAACATGTGGAGCACTCGCTTGAATATCAGCACTTTCAGGCACTATGTGTTGTTGTACAGCTTTCGTTGTCGCGCCATAAAGATTTTGTACTGGTTCTTCTGCTGTGACTGGTGCTTTTACTGCAGGCTCTGCTACCTCTTTTTGTGTTTCAGTAGTGTTGCTACTTGACTCATTAGGTTTCTCACTACAGCCATACATTAGCAGTGCGGCAAGAGCTAAGCTCATAGATATTTTATTCATTGTAATCCTTTATTTTAATGTTATTGTGAGGCAGCTTTTTTAGCTTCCCATGCTTTTTTGGCTTCAGTAAACGTGGCATCCGGGTTGGCCTTGAAATAGTTTTTAGTAAAATTGTTATATTTTACGTCATTTTTTAAATCCGCATCTTTTATTAAAGATGGTTTTATCTCTTGTGATGCTTTTACAGGGGGTAGAGAGGCAACGTGTTTGGCCACTGCTTGCATTTGGACTTCAGAAAGTTTTGTTGCTTGTCCTTGCATCATGCGACCATAACCGTATTGATCAAGTTTACCTACCTGGTACGCTTTGAGCGTTTTGATAATATGTTTAGCATCCATTCCAGCGATAATTTTACTAACATTAAGTGAACGTTTTTGGGCTTGGTCACCATGACAAATAGCACATTTTTTAAATATTTCAGCACCATCAGGTGCTGCAGAGGCAATGGCACCAGCTGCAAGTACGATTACAAATATTTTTTTCATAGTACTCCTTTATAAATCTGTTTGTAAAGTTATTTATAAATATACCTTGAGAAGGTAAACAAGAAGTTAAACTACTCTTGAAGATGAACCTCATCAGGTATTTCAATATCCCAATTATTTTTGTCTAATACAATTTTAGCCTTAGCACTTCCGTTTAAATAAGCTTGTTGCATTAGTGCCTTTGCTTCTTCCAAATTTTTTAAAACACCCTGTCCATCATGATACATCTTGCCTAAAACAAATTGGGCTTGAGGATAGCTTTGCAACGCTGATTTATTTAAGTATGTTTTTGCTTGTTGTAAATCTTTAGGAGTGCCTAAGCCGTATTTGTACATGTGCCCGACTTTATATTGTGCAGCAGGATAGCCTGAATCGGCAGCTTTTTTGTACCAGTAAAATGCTTTTTTAATACTATCATCGTCATAATATATGTCTGCTATGTGCATCATAGACTTTGTGTCCCCACTTTCGGCTGCTTCATGAAAGAGTTTAATTGCCTCATCCATATTTTGTTCGACACCATCACCTTTTTGGTACATTACGCCTAGATTAAACATCGCTTTAAGATGCCCTTGATCAGCTGCTTTACGGTAAATGCTAGCTGCTTTTTTGTGATCTTTTTCAGTAACAATTCCCTGAAAGTACATTCCAGCTAGTGCAAACTGGCTGTTAGCCTCCCCTTTATTTGCTTTTGCTTTAACTGCCATGAAAGCGCGTTTGTTCATTTCAGTAATTTGACCGGCTGTTGCTGCTGAACTGATTAATAGAATCTGTATTGCTATGATAAGGAAGCTTTTTTTCACTTTCTCTCTCCTGTATGTGTTAAAGTTAAGAATCGTATGCAGTTGTAAAAGATTAGAAATTATAATGCATACTATTTATTGGAGTAATGATATCGGGATTTATCAAAGTGTTTTCTTAAAATCCCTATATTTAACATAAATGTTACTTCTGATTTATAGGCAGAACATTTTTTGCTAGACAAGAAGTATAAAAAACTTTTGATATGTAAAGTAATAAAGGAAGATAGGATGCAAACAGTTAAACACTATGGTGATATTTTATTATATATTAAAATTGTATCAATTTGTAACAATTAATTATATATATTTGTTTAAGCTCAGTATATTTGCTAATCTTCCTCCTCCTTGCGTTACAATGAATTCAAACTTTTATGCTTATTTTTGGATTCATCATTCTTGCTTTAATCTTAAAATAATAGGTGTTTACCCAAATATTATTTGGTGATAACACAGTAAGTGTTGTTGCTTTGAGTAGTGACAGAGATAAAGAATACTGATGCTGAAGGTATTTGGGGTGGATTTGGAGCAGCTGTCGGCTCTGGATTGTTCTTTCTCCTTGGTAGATTAAAGTTACCAATATGTCAAAACAGACATATTGGTAATCAATTTGTTTATAAGGTTGACGTATGATTAAAAAACTAAAAACCATTTTTGGAAACTCTTTCAAAATTGATTGCAATATCAAAGACGCTAGAGTGACTTATATAGTTGATCCATATGATAGAAGTAAAGACATAGTTTGCAAAACACCTTGTAAAATTAACATACCATGGGAACCTCAAAGATTTAATTTTAGTCACAACAAAGATAAGATATTAATAGAAAAAGAAGGATATAAATCAAAAGTAGTTAAATTTAAATATGGTTTCTATACAATATTCAAAGTATTTATTTATGTATTCATAGTTACTTTTTTGATCTGGCTTAGTGGCGATAAAGATCCTCTTTGTTTATTTTTTGTTTCAATTATATTTTATTCAATTGGAAGTGACAGCCTTCACGTTACATTGGAAGAAGAAAAAAACTATAACTAGCGTTACTTTTACCAGTTTTAGTGGCGAAATGATTGCAAAATATATAAATAAGAGAGATAGAGCAGACTGAAGATCAGTGGACATGGAACCTAATTTGACTTTATATTTTAAAGTAAACAAAAAAGCTTTTCTGAATGCTTAATGATTTAATAGTTAGTTTAGTATCGTTCATCATGGCAATTATTTTTAAAAAGTTTTCAGTAAAGTATCATTTTTTAATGTTTCTATTCTACTTCTTTTTAGTAATAGGTTTTATAAAATTGTTTAATGTTTTATTATTTAAACAATACTAAGTAAAATTTTGTCATAGCCATAGGTAGAGTTTATAACCTTAAAACCCAAAAATAAAAATGAAGAAAACTATACTAGCACTGCTTTTGTTTTAACTTTGTGGTATAAACCATTTTTTTTGACTTGCTTTTTGCTAAAATACATGTAAAATTATTTAGGTGTTTCAATGATATCGTCCAACCTCATAATCGTGATTGTTTTTTTGTCGCTGATATTACTAATATTAGTTTTTCTCTATATTAATAATAGAAAGAAAAATGCTAAGCATAAGGAATTAAAAAGCAGTAAAACTTCTCAGAGTGCAAGAAAAACTATTCCTCCAACATTTGAACTGTTAAAAAGAATAATCAAAGATAATAAAACATCAATGCTAGAACTTGAAGATGCCATAACAGACCTTATGCAATATTATGGTGAAATACCACCCAAAAGAGGTCTTACGCCAGATAAGATGTTTAGTGAGTATGCAACGCTTCTGATAGCAGTATGTCGGCATAAAAACACAAATACTAAAATCGTTGTTAAGTTTGATAAACAACTTCGAGAAAAAAATCCATTGTATGCGAGCAATATAGATGAGATGCTTCAACGAGGGCTAAACTCAAGATAAAGGACTCGTTTAATAAGAAGGTGTCGTAAAATTTATGCTGCTTCGTGTTATTTATTTTATTGCTATATAATGCTTAAACTTGAATAACAAAAGAGATAAAGTGAGATATGTTTTTCTTATAATAATCCTACTGGTTTTTGCTGGTTGCGGAAATGATTTTGATCGTTCCAAGCCTTATGTGGTAGGTCTGGCAAGTTCCACAACTTCTTCTGCACAACAGCCAAAATACTATGGCAACAAACCAGAAATTGATCATAAGTCAGTTATTGAATCAGCAAAAATCAGAGCAGCAAACGAAAAAGAGATCGCTTTGATAAATACGCAGCGTGATATTACACTTGAGAAATTAAAGCAAGATGCCAATCTGCAAAAAGCAGATATTAGTAAAGAAATTGAATTTAAAAAGAGTGATACCGAAATTGTGGTAATGGAGCAGTCCGTGTCGGTTCAGAAAACGTACATGATGATGATAGCGCTTGGAATGTTTTTTGCCATTGTGTTTGTATTTTACTTTTTACATAAACGTCGTAAAGACCGATTGAAAATGCATGAAGATATGCTTCATAAAGAGATGTATATTAAAGATAGAGAGATTCAGGCCAAAATGGCTGAACGTATTTTAGATACGCTTGAAAAAGGAAAGCTTTCTCCCGAACAAGAGTCAAAACTAGTAGAGACATTTACTAAAAATACAATTATAATGCCAGTTAATCATATTGAACATCAAAAACAAAATAAGGAGATTGTAAGTGAATAAATTGTTGTAAGTCATTTTATAGTTTACTTCTTTACGCCATAATGCCGCTTAAAAAAACAGCTTCTAAGGAATGTCGATGAGACTTCTGTTTTACATCACAGTATTGATAATGCCACTTTTTTCATTAACATTGGATGAAGCGGTTCGTACTGCATTAGAAAAAAATCCTGATATTAGTATAGTACGTGCTAGCGTACTGTTATCAAAGCAATCATTGCAAGAGAAGCAGTCGTTGCGTTACGGAAAGCTTGATGCCACAGGCTCTTACACCCACTACAATATACCGCGAACACTCAAACCTCTTGTTCCTCCAATTTCCAGTGATGTTTTAAATACAAAAGATCTATTCTCAGTAGGAGTGACCTATAGTGTGGCGCTCTTTACCGGCTTTAAAGAGCAGCGTGATGTTGAGATGTCAGAGCTTCAAGAGATAATGGCAAATAGTTCTTTGCGTATTAATGCTCAGCAGTTAGTTTACAATGTTAAATCGCTTTACCTGAAAATTCTTTCAGCACAAGCACTTCTTCAAGCGCAACAGAGTTATATGAGTGCGATAGAGCAGCTTCATAGTACCATTACATTAGAAGTTGAATTGGGTAAAAAAGCAAAAATTGATGCCTTGAAATCAGCTGCAACCCTAGAAGATGCTAAACTTAAAATCATTCAAATCGAATCAAACATTAAGGTCTTAAAAGCAACACTCGCTATGCTTATGGGTGTAGAGAGCATAGATAATTTAAAGCAGATTGCTACCACACAAGTTGCAGGTGATATGGATGTGGTTCAATATGAAGAAGATATTGAAACGCTTGATCGCTACAAAAGTGTTGCTCTTAATGAAAAACGTACCCAAAAAGCATACGAAAAAGTTAATGCTTCGTACTATCCGCAAGTGATGTTTAACTCCTATTATGGGCAGAATATCTCAAGTGACTCTAGCGAAGAGCTGTGGCAAGCAGGTGTCAATGTTAATTGGACACTCTTTGACTTTGGTAAACGCAGTGCTCAGGTGCAATCAGCTGAAATTACGCAGATGCAGGCTAAGCTTCAAAGCACAAAAGTAAAATTGCAGATGAAAAAAGAGTTTATACAAGCCGTTACGAACATAGAAGCCGCACAGCAAAATATTAAAAGCTCTCATGCTGAGGTTGCATTCATTGATGAGACTCAGAAAATTGAGCAGGTGCGTTATGACAGCGGTGTGGCAGAGCTTAATGATCTGCTGTTAGCCAAAGCGAAATTCTTGTTGGCACAGAGCAGACTGATTGAGACAAAATTTCAATACCAAGATGCACTTTTTTATCTTGAATATTTACGTGAAAGTGAGACTTTTTAATGAAAAAAATTATCATACTGATTTTAGTCCTTATTCTAGGCTTTATTGCCATAAAATTTTTAAAAGAGAAAAAGGCTGAGGTTGTTGCCAATACAACAGCACAACCACCTGTCTACAGTGTAAAAGTAGTGACACCAAGCAAAAATAGCATTCGCTCAAAGCGCAGCTTTTTGGCACAGATTCAATCACAAAGCAGTGTGAAAATATCATCAAAACTCAGTGGTTTTATTACCAATTTACATGTAAATGAGTCGGATTCCATCAAAAAAGGTGACCTGCTTGTGAGCATTGATGAACGAGAAGTGCAAGCAGCCATTAGTGTTTTGCGAGCTAACCTCGATACCCTAAAAAGTGACGTAGCGTATACAAAGAATGTTTATGATAGAAATCAGAAGCTCCATCGTGCGGGTGGTTTAGCAACAGAGAAGCTTGATGCTTCTGAAGTAGCGTACAAAGCAAAAAGGGCAGCACTGCTCTCAACAAAAGAGAATATTAGAGCCAAAACGATTCAGTTAGATTACCTAACACTTAAAGCTCCTTATGATGGTGAAGTAGGAGCAATTTTTCTTCGCGAAGGTGATATGGCACTTCCGGGAAAAGCGATTCTTTCACTTAACTCTAATAATAAGAAGCTACTGCTTCATTATGTCCCCAATAGTAAATTTGATCTTACACGCGGTCAAAAACTCTACATAAAAGGTGATGAAGTTGCGACATTAACAACTGTTCATAGTGATGCGGCTCAAGCACTGACTGTCGCAGAGGCAGAGGTCAACAGCGAACTTTCATATCCTAGTGGTGCTTATGTGAATGTTGACGTTTTCTCAGATGAAATGAGCGGATGCAGTGTTCCTCTTAATGCCCTTGTTCATAACAAAGAGGGTACCTCAGTCATGCAGTATGTAGATAGTAGATTTGAGGTATTACATGTAAATATTGAAGTGCAAAATAGTGATAATGCAATAATTTCTCCATGTCCATCATCAGATGTGGCTATCGCCTCGGAAGCGAAACTAACACTGTTGCCAATACTCGCAAGCGTGAGTATTAAAAAATGAGTAATGAGAGCTTTATAGAGAAGGTCTTACGCCGTCCCTATTTTATCTACTCCTTTTTAACACTGTTTCTCTTTTTGGGTGCAATGGGTTATAACACTATAAATAAGAAGCTTTTTCCTGATTCAAACAGACCCGAAATTGCGATAGTCATTATTGAACCCGGTGCCTCAGCAAAGAGTATCGCTTCGAGTATTAGTGTTCCTGTAGAACAAGAACTCTATACCTTAGATAAAGTACGACGGGTCTACTCCACAACCATTGATGAGGTCAGTGTGATTCGTGCTGAATTTGAGTACTCTAAAGACTTAGACAGTGCTTCTAATGATGTCTCAGCCGCACTTGATAAAATCCGTTCCCTGCTCCCGTCCGATATTAAAGAGCCCATTTTACATAAAATCTCATCGGCATCGGCTCCTATTATTACCCTTGCTGTCAGTGCTAAAGGAGAGATGCCTTTAGAAGATATCCGGGTATTGGCGCAAAATGAGTTTAAAAACACGCTTTTAAAAGCAAAAGGAATTGCTAACGTTGATGTTTTCGGCGGTCATGCTAAAGAGTTACATGTAATTGTAGACAAGAAAAAATTAGATCAATATGGCATGAGTATTGATCTGCTTATTGCTGCCTTGCAAAAGAATAACAGAGACTACGCTATCGGCTTCATTACCAACGATAAGGATAAATACCTCCTCACAAGTCAAGGTAAACGCGATAATGTTGACGCTTTAAAAGGCATAGCAATTACTAAAGACATCTCTTTAGGCGATTTGTCCACCATCTACTTTGGTCATTATGAAAACAGTGCCCTCTATTACGGAAACTCAAAACCCTCAATCGCTTTAGCTCTGCAGCGAGGAATTAATGCTGATGTGGTTAAAAGTATTGAAGCGGCAGAGAAAGAGATTGAAAAATTTCGCATAAAGTATCCTGCCCTCTCTTTTGAGATAACCGACACACAAAAAGATACGATTGTTCAAAGCACCTCAAACATGTTTGAATCTCTGCGCGATGCCATTATTATGTCAACGATAGTGGTGTTTCTTTTTTTAGCGAGTTTTAGACAAGTGTTAGTGGTGTTGTTTACCATTCCTATTGTCTATGCTTCTACTATTGCTTTAATGTGGATTGTCGGAATTGAGTTTAATGTGGTCACACTAACAGCTATTATTTTAGCACTTGGACTACTCTTGGATGACACCGTCGTGGTCTTGGAAAATATTGAGAGACACTACAAAGAGCTCGGCGATAAGATTGAAAAATCTGTCTTTAATGGAACTAAAGAAATTATGTTTGCCGACCTCTCCGGAACACTAACAACCATGGTCGCACTCTCTCCAATGCTCTTTGTCGGTGATTACCCTCAAACCGTCTTTCGTCCACTTGTTGCGACACTCCTATTGGCACTAGCTGCATCTTATGTTATCTCCATAACAGCGGTACCTCTGATTTCACTTAAGATATTGGCAATTAAGAACCCTTTTGTTTTGCGTACTGAAGAGCTTTTTCATAAAATCACAGGAGCATTTAACGACTTTGCATATAAGTTTTTCTCAGATGCAGTGAGTGCAGCGCTGGGTCAAAAACGTTACGCAATTTTGTATTTTGCTGTGTTGATTGCACTGTTTGTGGTAAGTGTTAAGGGTGTTATGCCGGTAGTTGGTAAAGAGTTGATGCCTCCAATGGATACAGGATCGGTTAAAATTAAAATTACTACGGATCCAAACCTCTCGCTGGAGCAGAGCAGAGCAGTTGTGCAAGAGGCCAATAAAATTATTACTGATGCAGGCGAATTGCTACGACTCTCAAGTTCAATCGGGAGTGAAGCAGGCGTTATTAGCATCGGCAGTGGCGGTGGAACCGATAATATTTTAATTTTTGCTGCCTATGTCAATCGGTACGAGAGACAAGAGAGCATCTGGGATATTCAAAGAGTGTTACGCCAGAAGCTTTCTCAAATTGAGAACATTCAATATCTTGAAGTGGTCGATTTTGGAGCTACAGCGTTAGCGAGTATTCGTGCTAATATTGATGTTACTCTTTACGGTGCCAACCTTGATAATTTGGAGACGGCTGCTGATGAAGTTGAAAAAGCGATGTATCAAACTCAAGGGGTCGTCTCGGTCTCCCGAACATGGAACAGTGAAAAAAGTGTTTATAATCTAAAAATTGATGAGAAGATGGCTGCGCTGTACGGCCTTAAAAATAGTGAGATTGTACGACAGCTTCAGACTATGATTCGCGGAAGCCTTCCTGCCTCATTTAAACTTCAAAACAGTGTTGATTTTCCGATTCGTTTATGGATGGATGAGAAAGACCGTAATCATATTAATCTAATCAAAGAGCTTTTTGTGGAGACTAGAGATGGAAAAATTCCACTCAGCGCTATTGCTGAAATAAGTAAGGTGAAAGAACCAACCCTCATTACCAGAGAAGGACTAGAGTACACCATTAATGTGTACGGTTTTAGAGAAAAAGCAGCTATTACGCATATTATGGAGTCATTTGAGAAAGCATCTGAATCTATGGTCTTGCCTGAGGGTGTCACAATGGAGCAGACAGGGGATATTAAGCAGTTTAATAATTCGGCATCACGTATGGTTAAGGCCATTGGTTTTGCTGTAGTTCTTATTTTCTTTACATTAATTGCCCTATTTAACTCCGTAAAAATTCCGGTGATGATTATCATCTCTATTCCTTTAACCATTATTGGAGGGGCATGGATTCTGCTGTTGTTGGACTACCATGTATCGATGCCGGCTATGATGGGTTTTATTCTCTTGTCCGGAATCATTGTAAACAATGCTATTTTACTGATACACTTTGCAACAGAAAAAATGGAACAAGGACTTGATGCTGCTGAAGCGATGCTTGAGAGTATTAAAATACGAACGCGTCCGGTACTTATGACCGCCTTTAGTGTCTCTGCAGGAATGATACCTGTAGCCTTTGGCTGGGCAATAGGAATGGAACGTTTGGCACCGCTTGGCGCGGTAGCTATCGGTGGCTTGATTGTAGGAACATTCTTGACTCTGCTTTTTATTCCATTAATTTTTATCTGGTCTGAAAAAGGAAAACAATGAAATATCCAAAATTTTATGATGATGTAGAGACGATTACAATGTATGACCCTCTTTCAGAAGTGCTAGGCTCTTTTACCGATGGTATAATAGAGTTTAATTACTTAAATAGCGTACAAAGTGCTGGACACAGTTGCCCCACAGTAGGTGGAGCGTATTTAATGACACTCAAAGCACTGAAATCACTTTATCCGGATAGCGTGCCTGTTCGCGGTGAGATTAAAGTGGCATTTAGTGCATTCTCTGATGAAGGGGTTGCCGGTGTTATCGGCAATGTCATCTCAAATATTACCGGAGCAACTGAGAGCACCGGTTTTAAAGGACTTGGCGGTAAGTTCGCACGTCATTCACTGATGAGTTTTAATGAAAATATTAGTGCATCAGCACGTTTTACTCGAACTGATAACGGAAGTAGTGTTGATGTTTTTTATGACCCAAGCAGTGTTGCCGGCGATGGTGATCCTTCACAGATGCAGATGCTGATGGGTAAAGCGATTGCAGGAGATAAAGAAGCTTGTGAAAAGTTTGGAATGATGTGGCAATATCGTGTTGAAAAGATACTTATTGATAACGCAAATAATGAGAATGTTATTAGAGTAGTCGCTGTTTAATAGTTCTTTTACAGTAGTATCCTAAAATATCCAGACAGTTTTGCTATAATCTCAAAGGGCACCTCTTAATTAGAGGTGCCCTTAAAGCAAAAGGAGTTGTCATGGATATTTTACTGCTAGAAGATGACCAGATATTAGCTCAAAGTCTGCAAGAGTTGTTAGAAGATGAAGGCTATAGCGTAGATGTCGTTTATGATGGTGAAGAAGCTCTAGACTACTCTTACAAGAATGACTACAAGCTTTACATTTTTGATGTTAACGTACCTGAAATTGATGGATTTGAATTATTAAAAAGTTTACGGGATGCTGAGGACAAGACACCGGCAATCTTTATGACGGCATTGGTAGATATTAAATCGATGGCAGAAGGTTTTAATGCAGGAGCAGATGATTACATTAAAAAACCATTTGATCCCGATGAGCTTTTAATTCGTATTAAAGCAAAAGTAACACAAAATAATTCTAAAATTAGCTACCTGAATCTAGAGTATGACCCACTCTCAAAAGAGCTTTACCAAGAGGGCATGTTAGCCAATCTGAGTGAAACACAGCTGTTGATTTTTGATCTTCTCATCCAAAATATCAATCATGTTATTGACAAGGAACAACTCTTAGATCTGCTTAATATTGCATCTGATGCTTCACTGCGAGTACATGTCAATAAATTGAAAAGCAGATTGGGAATAGAAATTCGTAATGTAAGAGGCGTAGGATATATGATTGAAAAAATTTGAAGTTGAAGCACTTAGTAAAAGTTTTATACTTTTTTTCATTTCATTAGAGATTTTATTAGCCATTATTTTTACACTAGATTATGATAAAGAGATCGACCAACTCGATAATAGACTCTTTAATGAGATGAAACTTTGTAGCTATAATTTAAAATGTGAACAGTTTGATTTTGACTTTTCAGATAAAGAGCAGCACGAGACTTATACTCTCTACAAGGACAGTAGTGGGATTTATAGTTTTTATGATATTCCAACGACCCGAAGCTATCTGATGAAGCTTTTTTATCCTCAAGAACGTTATCAACAGCAAGTTTATGAGATCAAGAAAAATCAAATATTAATATTTTCAGTAATTTCAGTAGCCTTAGCACTATTATCACTTTTTTTTTCATTTATTTCACTGCATCCGTTACGTTTGGCCCTGTCATTAACCGAAGAGTTTATTAAAGATATTT
>CAYZUN010000045.1:0-16769 GCA_964481625.1 uncultured Sulfurimonas sp. | reverse complement strand
CATCTTACGTTCTAAATGCTATAGGAAACGCATATCTTGCTCAAAAACAGCCTAAAAAAGCAGAAAAAATTTTACTCTTATCTTTAAAAAAAAATCCTCATAATTTTAAAACAAAAATATTACTTTTTTACGCCTATAGTGACGGGAGTGATATGCACAAGGCTCTATCTTATGCTCAAAAACTCGATAATGAAGAGTTGCCAAAAATCTGGGATAAAAATCATCTCTATAGAATTACAAACCCAAGAAAACTAGACGCAACAGTTTTAAGAATACTCTCTTATGAGTATGCCGGGTACATGGGAAAAGCAGAAGCTGAGTTAATAGCACTTGTTGAAAATGCCCCAACAAATAGTTGGTTGAGAAGCATTCTGGCAAAACTGTATTATTACAGAGGTTGGTATGAAAGAGCAGATCAAGAGTACACAATTTTATTACATCAAGACCCAGACGATTTTGGTGCAAAAGAGGGAAAATTTTTGCTGTTTTTAGCACAAAGGGAGTATCGTAAAGCTTACCGATATTTAGAAACATTAGAGCAAGTATATCCACAGAAATCCACTGAACTAAAAGTACTTTACAAAACGTTTCATTCTACTAGCAAAGGTAGTTTTTCCGTTCAGTCCGGGTTTGGAGACACTCCAACACAATCAAATATTGGTAACTCTACAGGTTACAATGTTAGCGGCTATCTCTATTCGGGTCTTATTGACTACAACTATAGGATGTTTGTTTATGCCCAAAAGACTCATGAAAAACTATATGGCAAAAAATCAGACAATAGTAGATATGGATTGGGCGTAAACTACAGAAATAAATTGCTAGAAGCAAATCTACTTTTAGCTTATAATGCTACAAATATTAAAAGAATTGCACCCTCCGCAGATGTCACCTTTTATCTAAATGACTATATTACCATTGGTACCGGATATGAGGTATTTTCATCACAAACTCCTCTTCGTGCTATTATGGAAGGAACCAGAATGGAGCGTTTTTTTGCAACTGTCTCTTATAGACATAGTGAATCACGGGATAGTTCCATTACGTTTGAACAGATGGATTTCACAGATGGAAATATGAGACACTCCATTGGTTTGAGACATTTTGAAAACATTATAGAGGGGCCCTATTATAATTTAAATGCATATCTTTATGCCGGAGGTACGAAAAATTCTGAGAGCGATGCCGTATA
This sequence comes from uncultured Sulfurimonas sp., assembly GCA_964481625.1. Classification (GTDB taxonomy): domain Bacteria; phylum Campylobacterota; class Campylobacteria; order Campylobacterales; family Sulfurimonadaceae; genus QNZR01. The sequence continues at coordinate 15,577 of CAYZUN010000045.1, read as the reverse complement.
TTATAATCCTAAAGAAGATGCTTACATCAGCATAAGTGGAAATAATATTTGGAATATTTACAAAGATTACGATTTTAATATACAGCAGACTTTAGGAATAGAAATAGGGTCACATTGGGAAAAAGAGTATGGTTCCAACAGCACAGGAGTCATCTCCTTAGGGCAAGAGTGGAGTTTAAATGAAAATTTTGGTTTTGATTTTGGCTATATGAGGAAACGGTCTTCTTATGATGGAAATATTGAGTATAAAAATGAGTTTTTTCTTAACTTACATGGAAGGTTCTAAGTGACATTATTTACTAAATTATTATTATTCGTTTCGCTGATAGTCATTGAAGTTTCTGCACAAAAAAATAGCTTTAAGACATTATGTTATCACAACGTTGTTGATAAGATAACCGATGAAAAACTTATGAACATCACCACAGATCAATTGATTTCACACTTTAAATGGCTCAAAGAAAATGGTTATACGGTAATTAGTATTGATGATATCTTAAGAGCAAAACGAGACGAAAAAGTTCTACCCGAAAAATCGGTACTTCTCACCTTTGATGATGGTTATGGCAGTTTTTACACGAGAATTTATCCCCTTTTAAAGCTCTACAACTACCCGGCAGTTTATGGGCTTGTAGGCAAGTGGCAAGACACTCCTATGAATCAAAATTTTCTTTATGGAACTGTAAGCAAATCTAGAAAAATACTCTTAACATGGGAACAAATCAGAGAAATGATTGATTCAGGACTTGTTGAAATTGGCTCTCATAGTTTTAATGCACATTATGGAATACTTGCAAACTATCAAGGAAATTCAAAAGCATTTTATACTGCTTTAGCATACGATAAAAAAACACAACAATATGAAACTGAAGAAGCGTATATTAAGAGAGTTGAAGATGATATCGTAAGGTCAAGTGATATCATTTTTAAACATACTGGCAAGAGACCAAGGGTAATGTTATGGCCCTATGGTGCTTATAATTCCATTGTTAAACAACTGGCTAAAAAACATGGTATGCCAATATCTATGACTTTAGATAACGGCATCAACACACCTGATGACCTACCTGCAATTAAAAGAATTTTAGTTGAGAATGATGTCAGCTTTGATACCTTTTTTTGGTATATGAAAGATCCGGTGTTTACAGTACAAAGGGCACTCTATATTGATCCCGATGAAATTTACAATGCCGACCCAAAAAAAATGGATAACAACCTTGGCTTCTTAATAGAAAAAATTAGAAAGTTTGGTGCTTCTACCGTTTTTGTTAAAGGCTATGCTGATATTGACAATGACGGATTGGCTGATATGCTCTATTTTCCAAACAATATTTTACCGACTCGCATCGATATTTTAGGTAGGATTTTATGGCAAATCAAGAGTAGAGCCGGAGTCGGCAATGTATATGCCTGGATGCCTATCTCCGCATATGAGCTAAACAACAAAGCACTATCTTTATATGACCTTAATGATAAAAAAAACATTAAAGATATCTACAATAGTTTGGCAAAATATAGCTTTTTTCAAGGACTTCTCTTCGATAATACGCATACAAACAACTATCGAACAAATACTATTATGGATTTTACCAGAGAGTTAAAAGATACTATGAAAAATTTTGCGATGAAACAAAAAACTTCTATTTTAATAAAAGCCGATTCTCCTTTATTGCATAACCGTGATAGCTACGCAAAACTTTTAAGCTATTTTGATTACACCATAATCAATACAGACAAAATGATAACGTCTAAACAGAGTATGCAACAGATGATTGATTATATAAAAGAGTTTAAAAGCGGTTTAGAAAAAAGTGCATTTGTATTTGACAATCAATACTATTCGCAAAAAGCTATAGCAGATTATATGTTGCAGCTTATTTTAAATAAAGCCATGAATTTTGGATACAGTGACAATTTCACTAATAATACATTAGATCCAAAAGATATGACTAAAGTGTTTTCACTTCAAAACACCCCATTTCAATAGAGAGTATGTAAAATCATGGAATATATAACGCTTATTTTTAAAGAAAGCATCACAATTTTTGCTGATACCCTATCTGGATTTATCTATTTTTATCCACTTTTTGCAGCGTATGTATGGATGACAGGTGCGCTTTATTATTATTTTAAATGGGAACGAAAAGAGCTTCAAATCAGTAAGCCTCCTATTTTAAGCCAATATCCTATGGTATCGATCATAATACCTTGCTACAATGAGTCAGATAATCTTATTGAGATTATAGATCATTTAAACCGACTTAATTATCCAAACTATGAAATTATTGCTGTTAATGACGGTAGCAAAGACAATACGGCTGATATCTTATTATCCTTGATAGAGGAAAACGACAAACTAAGAGTAGTTGATTTTGTAGTCAACCAAGGTAAAGCCACTGGATTAAATATGGCAGCAATGGTCGCTAAAGGTGAATATCTTGTCTGTATTGATGGTGATGCAATACTTGAACCCGATGCGGTCCTTTGGATGATGCAGCACTTTATCAACAATCCGCGAGTCGGTGCCATTACGGGAAAACCAAAAATTAGGAATCGATCTAGTGTTTTAGGGAAATTACAAATTGGAGAATTTTCTGCAATTATTGGTTTAATAAAAAGAGCACAAAGTATCTATGGTAAAATTTTTGCTGTCTCTGGCGTTGTAACCGCTTTTAGGAAATCCGCAGTCCATGATGTCGGATACTGGAGTACTGATATGATTACTGAAGATATAGACATCTGTTGGCGGTTGCAAATACGACACTGGGATATAAAGTTTGAACCTCATGCGATGTGTTGGATTTTAATGCCTGAGACCATTTCAGGACTTTGGAAACAGAGACTAAGATGGGCACAAGGCGGAGTAGAAGTTCTTCTTCGATATCCACAAATATTCAACTTTAAAGAGCAACGACGTATGTGGCCAATTTATTTTGAGTACCTTATCAGCATATTGTGGTCATTTTCAGTTGTCATAGTAATCATTTTATGGATTTTTGGTCAAGTATCTAACTTTCCTTTAGGCTTTAGCAATGCGTCCGTTTATGGTATTATGCTTGGGCTTACATTTATGTTGCAGTTTTTAATTAGTTTTTACATAAGTTCACGCTATGAAAAAGATTTATACAAATATTATTTTTGGCTTGTTTGGTATCCAATTGCATATTGGATTATTATTGCAGCCACTTCAGTTGTCGGTTCTATTAAAGCCGTTAGGCGAAAAAAAGGGAAACGAGCGGTATGGGAAAGTCCGGACAGGGGGATTTAATGAGTTCTAAAAGAGATAAAAAAGTCTATTATATTAAAAATAAAAGAAGTTTGACCGTTATTTATAGAGATATATTGATTACTCTTTTATTGTGGGGTTTGTGGTTATATATCATGCACCCTTTAATTGGTATTATTTTATGGAATTTTTATGGAATTAATATTTTTTTCTATTATGACTCACCTGCAGAAATAGAGAGTCTCTATAGCTCTTTTAAGAATTTTTTACTTTTTAGCGGCAGTGTAGTTTTACTCACTTCTAGCTTAATTTTACTGTGGGGTTATTATAATAAACGTAAATTTTCTCAATATAAAAATAAGAGAAAAAACAATCCAAATCCTATATGTAGTGATAAGATAGCAACCTCTTTAGGTGTTAATATCGAAGGTATTGAAACGTGTAAAGATGCCAGATATATACAAATTTACCACACAAACAAACCGTCTAATGCAGACGTCTTTAAGTTATTTGACAAAAAACATATTAAAAGCGTACAGCTATATTTTAGTAATGACTGGAATCAAGTTCGTGAAGATTCTGAATTTGCATATACGCACTACAAGTAACTTTTTCGTGATGTACTAGTATGTTTATAAGGCAATTAATTCAATTTTTTATTTTCATTGTTATATCTTTAGAATTGAGTGCATCCAATAAAACTATAGACTATAAAAATGAAATTATTGTTAGAACCATTACTAATCTTAAAACACTCCAAGATGCAGATAATTTAGTCCTACTATGTCGTAAAAATAATATTTCTATTATAAGCGTTGCTTTTAAACAAGATGAAGATGATGAAGTGCTTTCAGGAGAAGCATTTTATCATAGTAAAATAGCACCTATCTCCAAAGGCTATGAAAGAGAAGATATATTAAAATATTTGATCAAAAAAGCTCATGAGAACCATATTAAAGTCAAAGCTTGGATCCCTCAGTTTCATGATCAGGTAGCTTATAATAAAGATCCTGCTTGGAGAATGATGGTATATACCCAAGGTAAAGTGATGCCTTTTGGTGAGAAAAGTTCAGAATATTTTGTAAATCCACTACATACTGGTGTGCAACAGTATGAACTTTCTATTATTAAAGAGATTGTCTCTAATTACGATATTGATGGTGTTGTTTTAGACTGGATACGTTTTAATTCTTACAATATGGACTTGAGCGATTACACGCGACAACTCTATACAAAACGTTTTGGATATGACCCTATTACCATTGATTTTACCAAAGAAAACCCTAGACGTACGCAATGGAACACTTATAGAACTGATGAAATAGCAAGGTATATCCAAAAAGTAAGAGACGCCATTTCAAAAATAAAGCCATCGCTTCATTTAGGGGTCTATATTCTCTCACCGGCTTGGAAAGAAATTGGACAAGATCCTGAAAAGTTTGCACAAAGTATCGACTCTGTTTCACCAATGTGTTACTTTGATGATTGGAACTATCCTGTTGATTGGATATATGGTAAACGTTATGATGCCATTTTACCACTGGTTCGTAACAAAGTAAAAAACAGAGAAATTATCCCAGTTTTTGATACTTATTGGGATTATAAAACCTATGTAAAAATATTTGAACATTTACAAGAAATAGAGACAATCAGTTGGTTTGAATATGGAAAATGGACACAAGAAAAACTGGAAAAAGTCAAAGAAAACAGTACGTTACGATAAACTCCTTTGTATAAACCAATATGCCGCTGTAATACCTATGATATAAGTAGCCATCTTTTTTATGACTTCCACATATAAAGATAAGAATTTCTGCAATATTTTAAAAACCATTAACATAACAAAAATAAACATGAGTTGTCCCAACTCTACTCCAAGGTTGAAAAATAACAGTGTATTTACAATATTTTGAGACCCTAAACCAATATTTGCAAGAGCACTGGCAAATCCAAAACCATGAAGCAGACCAAACATAAAAGCCACAGCCCAAGGATATGTACGAGCCAATGTTTTTACACCTATTGGCATTAGCAGTTCTCTAGCTAAAAATACTATGCTAAGTGCTATCATGGCCTCAATATATGCAACTGAAAAGTTTAAGATTCCCAGTGTTGCAAATCCAAGAGTCAGTGAATGTGCCACTGTAAAAGCAGTAATTGTTTGAATTAGTGTTTTAAAATTTGTAACTAAAAGCAAAAGTGTAAATACAAACATAAGATGATCGGCACCAATTAAGATATGCTTCACACCAAGCCATAAATATGTTAAAGAAGATTCTAAATATGAAATTTTACTTTCAATAACTACACGAGAGTCACTTGAAGTAATCAGTTTATTTTGAATTTTATGATCTTTACTTTCGTATGTAAAAATAACACCTAAATCATTTTCCAGTAAATTACTGATCCAGATACTAGGCGCAACAAGTCCATTTTTATTACATGTAATTATTTGATTTGAAATAATATAACCATTATCTTCTTCTATTGTCTTTGGTACTGTGTCATAACAATATCTAGAAAACTCAATCTTCAAATCATTGGCATTTCTATCTTGTAACGGTTTTTTAAGTATTAGTGTGATGGTATTGTCGCTATTTTCTTTAAGTTCCAAATATGAAAAAGCACTCTGATGCGCTAGGCAAGACGTTGAAATTATTATCAACAATAAGCAGATATAGAGAAAGTTTTTAGGTAACACTTCTACTCTTTTACTAAATTATATTTATCACTCATCTGCACTATTTTCTCTTGATAAGCTCTTATTTTAGTCTCTTCAATATAATCACTTAAAACAATGTCTTTAATTTCTTCATATGGCAAAATATCGCCATCAATGTGATGTTCTATCTTGACAACATGTACACCAAGATTTGAAATAATAGGACCTTCCCATTCTCCTTTTTTAAAGCTAGAAAGTTGTTTATAAAAGCTTTTTCCAAAGGTCTCTATTATCTGTTGATACGTAGCATTTTTTATGTGATTAGATGGAATATGATCGCCAAATTCATTAATATTTTTGGCTTGTATACCCACCTCTTGCAGCAACATAAGCATCTCATTTGCTTTTTGAATCGGATTGTTATGATCTATAGATATGAAAAGATGAGAAAATGAGAAAATACCGTTTTTTTGATAGTTATCATGATGGTCATTATAATATGCGCGTAATATTTTCTCATCAGGATTAAATGATGCTTTAGTATTTCTAAATAGCTGTTTGGTTCTATTAATTAGCTTAGCATATATCGTTTTATCTTCTCTATGAAGTCCCAAAACAAGTGCTTCTTCAAATAACATCTTGTCTTGAAATTTTTTAACTAGTACGGTATTAAATTCAGCATCTGTCGGCTCTCGTTCCCACTCTCGTTTCCATGTTACTTTTAACTGCTCTACCTCTTGTGAGGAGAGAAAAATATTTTTTTTATCGGTCTGTTTTGTATCAAAGACTACCTGCATAAGATAGATTAAAAATGCTATGAGTAGAAAATGAAAAAAAGGATCTTTTATAAAATTTTTAAATACAATCATTACTCTTCCATCATCTTTGCCAGATAGCGTCAGAATAGTTCTGTAATTTCCGCTTCCGCTTTATCAAATTATATCAGATTTTTCCAATTAACATTATTTCTGGTAACTAATAAAAATAAAACAAACTTTAAGATAAAACTAATTCCTACAATGATAGAATCATGTTAATAAATCGTTAACAAAGGAACTAAACTAAGATGAAGAGATACATTGTAATATTTATAGCAATACTGTTTTTAAACAATAGTTTGTTATATGCCCAGAATCAAGAGTGCAACCTAATTTATAATCCAGGATTTGAGCAAGGTACAGATGGGTGGAATTTGTTCACATCAAGTACTAAACTTACAAAAAAAGAATATTCAGGTAAGTATGCAATAAAGTATATAAACGGAGGTATTGAGCAAGAGATAACTAATTTTGCAAAAGTTGATGGAGACACAGCCTATCTTTTAGAAGGTTACTTTAAAACTAAAGGTTCACCTTACCGTATGTGGGTTGGTATTGAGTATTTTGATCAGGACTGGTCCTTGTTAAAAGAGGATGTACTGACTTTAAAAAGAAGTAGGAAGTATAAAGTTTTTTCGATGGATACCACACCACCGGCTAATACCGTACATGTAAAACTTTGGACATACTCTATTGCTTCTAGAAAAGCGAAAACATATATAGATGACTTAAGCTTTCAACCAATAGATTGCAACAATGATAATAACGCACCCAAAATAAAAACCATACCAGATCAGCAAAGCACACAAGGCTTAGAAGTGCATCTTGCAATTGAGGCTCAAGATGAAGATGGTGATACGTTAACATATAGTGCAAGTGATTTGCCGGAGGGATTACATGTAAATTCTCAAAATGGAGAGATAAAGGGCGTTCCGACACAAGTGGGAGTTTTCACCGTAAAGGTCAGCGTAACTGATGGACAAGGTGGCAAAGACAGCAAAGAATTTCGTTGGGAAATTATCTCTGCTGTAAATATACATTGCAATATTTTACAAAATTCCAGTTTTGAAACCGACACAAACGGGTGGGTTGTTTACGGTGATAATACTCTTATAGATGATGGATATGATGGCATAAAAGCCATAAAAATTAAAAATGGCGGTTTGGATCAAACCTCAGAATACTTAGATGGTGGTGCAGATACCTATCAATTTAATGGCTACTATAAAACGGTAGGAAAAACAGATGGTATTTTAGTAGGGATGGCATTTTTTGATAGTAATAAAAACTATCTATCTGGGAAAACACTTTATTTAAGCGACAGCGATACCTACACTAAGTTCATTGTCAATGCAACGACAACCAAAGATGTAAAATATATTCAAGGGTGGATCTGGTCAACGGCTGAAACAAACGGCGGAGACATAATTATTGACAATATTAAATTAAGTAGCTCCGCTTGTTATGATTATGCACTTGCCTCTTCATTACCACCCAAAGGACTGCAACCAAGTCAAGTTCCGCAGTTTGTTGTAATTGGTTTTGATGACAATACAAAGGCTGCAGGAATTAATTGGGCTTTGGATCTATTTTCAAATAAATATAATAGTGATGGAAGTCAGGCAAATGTTAGTTTTTATATGAACACGAAGGGATTTTATGAGCAGATAGATGACAATCCGGCGGAACTTTTAGAGGCTGTAAAACAATTAAAAAATAGCACTCATGAAATTGGAAATCATACCGACAATCATCATAGCAACTTAAGACCCAATGAGAGCGAAGAGGTATTTTTCAGTCGTATAAAAAAACTCGATAAAAGTGCTTGGGAAGAGCGCATTTTTGCGGCAAATAATGATTTGGTTAATTTAGCAGGTGTAAACATAGATTCTATTAAAGGCTTTAGAGCCCCTTATTTACTTTTTAATCAACATTCAATGGCTATTTTGAAAGAGAACCAGTTTTTATATGATTGTTCCATTGAAGAGGGCTATGCTCCAGAGTTTGACGGTACAAATTTTAGATGGCCCTATCAGTTAGATGAAGGCTCTCCCGGACACAATGAAAGCTGGTACGGAAGAGGTGATAACAGTGAACGTGTCGATATAAAAACAATTAAGGGCTTATGGGAGCTTCCAAATCATGCTCTTATGGTTCCAAAAGACAGTGAGGCTAGTCAATACAACATAGAACCGGGATTATGGAACAGACTCGTAGCTAGAATCTCTTATCTTACTGATTATAAAGTTACTGGACTAGATTATAACCTTTGGAGTTTGGGTGGTTTAAATAAAACTGAGATGCTTGGCATATTGAAGTACAACTTAGATTTAAGACTAAAAGGCAATAGAGCTCCTTTTATGTTTGGTGCACACTCTCAGTACTACACAAAAGAGTGGGCAGACAACTATGCTCCCAATGCAACTCTCGAAGATATGAAAGAGGCGATAAGTGAATTTGTTGATTATGCACTTTCAAAAAATGATGTTCGTATACAAACAGGAGCTGATATTATAAAATGGTGTAATGACCCTAAGCCATTGAGGTAATTTTACAATAAGGGCACTTCCATGAAGTGCCTAACTTACAATACTTTATACGACCTGATATTTTGCTTTCCAGCATACCACGCATCAGGAACAATAGTTTTCACCTTTTTCAGTACCTCTTGAGATTTTGATCTACTTTTAGAGACCAATTTAAGGTTATAACGATTTTTTGTAAACTCAATGACCATCGTTGCGTTGTTGATGTCTGTAAACTGTGATGCAAATTGTTCAGCCGTTTCTGTTGTTAAGAATGAGCCTAAAATAATAATATGCCCATGTATCACAGTAGCGGTATCAGCCGGCTTTTGAGTAACTTCTATTAGCACTGGTTCCGCAATGATTTCTGGTGTATTCTCTATTACTACTGATGCGGTGACAACCTCTACCTGTTTTTCAATGACTGGTGCAGTGACGACCTCTGGTGGAGTATCGTCTTGTATTATGCCCTCGGTCAGTTCCTCTTCGATTTGAGCAACGACTATCGGCGTAGTAATCACAATATCTATTCTGTTATTTTGGGAAAGACTCAAGAAACCATCACCAACCCACAACGGCTCAGTTGCCCCTTTGGCAACTGTTACGATCTGTTTGGCTTCAATACCCTGCTTCACCATATACTCTTTGACCCATTCACTCATCTGTTGGGTCAGTTTAGCTTCTTTTTTAGCATTCTGGGACTTTGAGCTATGTGCAATGACATTAATAGTTTGTTTTGCATCTCCTGAGTGCTGTAAATCAACAATCAGTCTGTCAAGTCGCTCACGTGATGAAGCATCTAACTCCATGCCGCCATATGACAAAGCGAATCCGCTGTAACGTTGTACTGATTCATCTCTTCCTTGACATCCATACAAATTGGCAACATTTTGTGATGCTGTATTGTGACAGATATCTTGATTATCGCTGTATTGGTCATTGTCACCATCAAGACTAATAGGCAAGGTGTCAGAAACTCTGCCATTACTGCCTATTCCTACTTTAGAGTAAAACGACTGGGCATCACCAAGAATTTCTTCGACCATTATGCCCATTGCATCAAGGACACGATACTTCGCAAAAAGAAGGTTATATTTTGCATTAACGCTCTGTTTTTTAGCCGCAATCAGATCATTATGTGCCGTAATCACATCAAGCAGTGTACGTTTTTCATTCTCATACTCATCTTCATAAAGTTCTAAGGTCTTGTTACTGTATGTTTGATATTTCTCAAGATGCATCAATTGATTTTTAAGCTCTTCTATGGCATTCCATGATACATCAAAATTTTCCATAACCTGACGTTTCAAGTTGTTTCTAGCAGCCACTTCTTGATTGAGCAGACTAATACGTTTTTGGGTATTCGCCTTGTCTGCACCGCCACGGTAAAGATTGTATGACAACGTCACCATCGCTCTAAAATCATCTTCATCACCCTCTATGCCATCTAAATTACTGTTAAATGCTTGTCGCACTTGGGCATCAACTTTGGGTAAAAATTCTCCCTTGGTCTTTTTATAATCTTCTTGAGCCACTTTTAGCTCATAGTCAGCTACACGTATCAATGGATTATTTTGCATCGCAAACTGAAGTGCATCGTCTCTTTTTTTTGGAAGTTTGATACTAAAATCGGGTACCTGCATCGTCTCAGGATCAACATACCACCCCATCAACTTTTTAAGACGATGCTGCGCATCTTTGTAGCTGTTTTTAGAGACAAAATAGTTTGAATGTGCCAATGAAAGTGATGATTCAATTTTCTGCTGCTCTGAAAATGGTCTCATCTTAGCATTATAAAGTAATGCTACTTGTTCTAAAATTTTCTCATTGCGCTCAATATTAAGGGTTGCAATCTGCATTAATTCCCGCTCTTTAAGCACATTGAGATAATTATCGACCAAAGCATATGCCGATGCATTGGTTTTTTCAACAAAACTGTATGCTGAAGCCATCACACGTGCCTCTTGCGTCGCAATACGGTAGGTCGTACTAAAGCCATTAAATAGGTTCTGACTAAAAACTAAAGAACTCTCATAAATACCTTCGTCACTTTTGTTAAACCCCGTATCACTGTTACTAATATCTTGATAACCAATGCCGGCATAAATATCTATACTTGGATAATAACCTGCTCGTGCAATCTTGACATCTTCTCGAGTTGCATTGTAGTTTTTAATTCGTTCCATAGCAACGGGATCGTTCTCTAATGTCAAGACTAATGCCTCATTTAAAGTGAGGGCATGGACTTCGACTAACGTTACCAATAGAGGAAGCATCAAAGCTCTTTTTAGAAACATACATTTTCCTTCGTAATTGTTAATTTATTTTTTTGATTATACATTGAAATTCTTTCAGAATTATAGTTTTCATCTCGAAATTGCGATAATACTCACTATTTTTTTACCTTACCTTTGATATAATCGTCTTCTAATAAAATATAGTTGGAAAATATGATAAATTTAAAAGATCCGAATCTCTATAACAATCGTGAGCTTTCATGGCTGCAATTTAATACAAGAGTCTTCAAACAAGCTCAAAACGAGTCACTTCCACTCTTAGAGCGTCTCAAATTCTTAGCCATCTACGGTACAAATTTAGATGAATTTTATATGATTCGCGTTGCGGGTCTTAAAAAACTTTTCAGTGCCGGTGTCATTGTATCGGGTGCAGATCGACTCACGCCAATGCAGCAGCTAAATGACATACGAACACACTTGCATCAAGAGATGCAAGTAGTTGAGCACTGCATGAATACTATCTTTAATGAGCTTGAAAAAGAGGGACTTTTTTTAAAATCTTATGCTAACGCATCCATAGTCCAAAAAGAGAAACTCAATAACTATTTTTATGAGCACATCTATCCGGTTATTGTTCCTATTGCTATTGATTCAACGCACCCTTTTCCTCACTTAAACAATCTAAGTTTTGGTCTTATTGTCAAGCTTAAAGATTGTGACGATGTGCAAATTGAACGCTATGGTATTATCAGAATTCCTCGAGTACTTAAACGATTTATTGAGCTTGACAACAATACTTATGTTCCCATTGAAAGTGTTGTTGCAGAACATGTTGAAGATCTTTTTCCAGGCTTTTCACTCCTTAGTTTTACATCGTTTCGAGTCACACGAAATGCTGACATTACCATAGAAGAAGAGGAGGCCGATGATTTCATGGAAATATTAGAAGAGAGCCTTAGACTTCGTAAAAAAGGGGAGTTGGTTCGTCTTGAACTTACCCATGATACCAATGATGACCTGCTTAACTTTTTTAATCGACATACCAATATTAACCATGATGATATCTACCGTTTTCATACCCTTTTAAATCTTGGAAGTCTGTGGCAAATTGTAGGTAATCGCAACTTTGCACATTTAACGATCCCCTCTTTTAAGCCAAAAATGTTACCACCTTTTGATAGCGGTGAAAGCATCTATAGCATCATTGATAAAAAACCGTCACTGCTTTATCATCCTTATGAAAGTTTTGAACCCATTATTAAACTTGTTCAAACCGCAGCCAAAGACCCTGATGTCGTTGCTATTCGTATGACACTCTATCGTTCAGGATCTAACTCACCCATTGTAAAAGCGCTCATGAGTGCTGCTGAATCGGGTAAGCAAGTCACCGTCATGGTTGAGCTTAAAGCACGTTTTGATGAAGAGAATAACCTCGTCTGGGCAAAAGCACTGGAAAATGCCGGTGCTCATGTAATTTATGGCATTAAAGGCTTTAAAGTTCATGCTAAAGCAGCACTCATTACACGTCGTGTTGATGGAAAATTAAAACAATATGCTCACTTAGGTACAGGAAACTATAACCCCGATACGGCAAAAATCTACACTGATTTAAGCTATATGACTTCTAATCCAGATATTACCAATGATTTAACCCGTTTTTTCCACTTCTTAACCGGTTTTAGCAAAAAAGGGAAACTTAACGAACTCTATATGGCACCAACGCAAATTAAACCCAAGCTGCTCTCACTCATTCAAAATGAAGCAAGCAAAGGTAAAGAGGGGCATATTATTGCCAAGGTTAATTCCCTTGTTGATGAAGATGTAATTCGTGCTCTTTACAAGGCCTCTGAAGCTGGTACAAAAATTGAATTGATTGTTCGCGGTATTTGTGGCTTGAAACCTGGAATTGAAGGCGTGAGTGAAAATATTAGAGTAATCTCGATTATTGGAAAATATTTAGAACATGCGAGGGTTTTTTATTTTAAGCACTCTACTCCAAAAGTCTTCTTCTCCAGTGCTGATTGGATGCCAAGAAACTTGATTCGACGTATTGAGCTTTTTACTGGAATTAAAGATGAAATCGCTGCTCAAAAAGCACTCGATATTTTAAAATTACAGTGTTCTGATAATGTGCTTGCCTATGAGCTTCAAAGTGACGGTAATTACATTAAAGTTAAAAATGATAAAAGTAAAATTATTGACAGCCAGCGTCTGATGGAGTCACATGCCAATAAAATTTATAAAGATCTTAAAAAGCGCGGACCTAGCTACATACAACAGTTAGGCTCACGATTACTGAAGGAGAGTTAAATGATTGGCTCATTTAAGCAGTATGCTCCAAAATTAGGGACTCACACATGGGTAGCCCCTTCCGCTGACGTTATTGGCAATGTCGCCGCAGGGGAAGATGTCAGCATCTGGTTTGGTTGTGTCGTTCGCGGTGATGTTCACTACATTACCATTGGTGACCGCAGTAATGTCCAAGACCTCAGCATGATTCATGTCACGCATCATAAAAAAGATGATATGAGTGATGGGAATCCGACCATTATTGGCAATGATGTTACCGTCGGTCATCGGGTTATGCTTCACGGATGTACTATTGAAGATGCCTGCCTTATTGGAATGAGTGCTACCATTTTAGATGGTGCCGTTATCGGTAAAGAGTCAATTGTTGGCGCTGGATCGCTTGTGACAAAAAACAAAATATTTCCGCCACGCTCACTCATTATGGGGAGTCCGGCAAAAGTAGTTCGAGAATTAACTGAGGATGAAGTCACTGAACTTTATGCATCAGCTGCACGTTACGTCGCTTTTAAAGACGACTACCGCCTTAACTAAATTTACATGTAAATTATATGGAACTCTTTTTAGCCGCTGATGTCATTGGAATTGTTGCCTTTAGTATTAGTGGCTTTTTAGTCGCGCTTCGCAATCGGCTTGATCTGCTCGGTGTCATTATCTCTGCATCATTAACAGCTCTTGGCGGCGGTATTTTGCGAGATGTCATTTTAAATAAAACACCTTTTGCATTTGAACACTACTACCCGGCTACTGCCATGCTAATCACCCTATTATTCTGTTTTATTTTTAAAAAACACAGTAGTGATGAGATTGAAAAAAAGTGGCTCTTCATTATTAGTGACACTATTGGTCTGGTTGCTTTTAGCATCACCGGAGCACTGCTTGCCATTGAAGCAGACTATAACTTTTTTGGTATTATTATTCTTAGTTTTATGACAGCTATAGGCGGAGGAATCAGCAGAGACATCTTACTCAATCAAGTACCTTCCATATTAATCAGTGACTTTTACGGCTCAATTGCTCTCATTACCTCACTCTTATTAATAACACTGCATAGTGTCGATTTTATGAATGAAGTCACTTTGTCACTCGTAGGAATTTTTGCGATTACACTACGACTTGTAGCCTACAAAAAGAAGTGGCAGCTACCCATTCTTAAATAAGATTATTTACCAAATATTTTTCCAACCTGTCATTTCTTTGATTCTTGCCTCTAGTCTGGTATACTCTCTTTAAAACTTGTTGAGTCTTGTTTGTATACGTTGCTTCAAGTAATATTTGCTCCAAGCTTCACTTCTTTTCCAAAATTATGTGCACTCAGGAGAAAAATATTTGAATCAAAAACAATACGATATTATTTTCTGCGATATAGAAGCCAATATAAAAACAAAAAAAGTTCAAGAACTTGGTTTTTTGTATAAAGGTAGAGAATTAAAAACATCATCTCTTAAAAAAGCCTCTTCGTTTATTGAGCTTTGCGGTAGTAAGTATATTGCAGGTCATAATTTTATAGATTTTGATAGAGAGATACTAAAAGAAACGTCACTTTATTTAAGCATAAAAGACCATTACATCATAGATACTTTACCATTATCCTTGCTTCTTTTTAATGAAAAAACAGTACATAGCTTGCCTAAAAATTACAAGAGTGAAGATAACTTTAAAAATGATCCAGTAGAAGATTCTAAAATTACTTTAAAACTGCTCATAAAATTAGAAGAACGATTTCTAAATTTACATGTAAATATTCAAAATATTTTTTATTCACTTTTAAAAGAAGAAGTCTATTTTAGTGCTTTTTTTAC
>CAYZUN010000044.1:0-16811 GCA_964481625.1 uncultured Sulfurimonas sp. | reverse complement strand
CAATACTCCTGACGTTGCTGTAGTATTTCAAACAGATCAAAATGAGAACGTTGCAGCTGATAGTGATGAATTCTCAATACAAAAAGCAACTGCTCCTCTAATGCTTCAATATGGTCAACCCCTTGAATAATGCGATTATTTTTTTTAACCAACTTTTCATCATTTAATCGGCTAATCATCGACTGGGCATTAATGCGTATGATGCTTAAAGGGGTATTGATGTCGTGAACAATACCATTAATAAAACTGTCCATCGTCTCCACCGATTGTTGTATTGGGCGAAGCGATAATTTTGCTAACAAATAGCCTAGTGGCAAAATAAGAGTGAGAGAGAATATTAGCGCGAGGAAAATATCGGCATAAATTTCAGAGATTTTTTCATCAATATTGATCGGTTCCATAACACATGCTGGAGCTGAAGGAAGCAGTTTTTTTAGATGTTCACACTCTGAAAATGCCAATTTGTTTTGCGTTTTTTGCTCTTGAAAGTAGCGGTTGCGTTCTTTGTAGTAGTAGAGTGATGAGAGGGACAAAGAGAGAAAAAGAGATACCGTAACAAAGATAAAGAAAAAGCGAAAAAAGCTATGTTTCTCATAAGACTCTAAGGCGATAACCGACTCCTTTGACATTCTCTATTACGGCACACCCCTCAATATGGCGTTTTAAGTTTTTGATGTAGGTGCGAAACGTAGCAATGGATATGGGAGCATCTTCATAGAGCTCATCAATCATGGTTTCTGCACTGACAAGTTGTTCTTGGTGGTCACATAGAAATGATAATACATCAAACTCTTTAGCAGGAATTATTTGGGAACTGTTTTTACATGTAATGGTAAGGTTTAGTGCATCAATACTGAACTCTTTGGAGAGATGAAGTGCTGAAGAGTTCGGGATTTTTGCTTCGATACGAATAAGCAGTTCATTTAGATCAAACGGCTTTTTAATGTAGTCATCCGCACCGACTTTAAAGCCTTTTTGAATATCTTCAACTTGGTTACGTGAGGTGATAAAGAGCGCCGGAGTTCTATCCCCACTCTCGCGTAAACTTTTTAGTAACTCAAATCCATTAATGCCCGGCACATTAACATCAAAGAGGTAAAGTTTAAAGCGAGTCTCATAGGTCAGTTCAATGACTTCATCGGACTCTTGAACCCATCTCACGCTGTAAGAAGCGTCCTCAAGTTCATCAATGACACTTTGAGCGAGCAAGGTGTCATCTTCTAAATATAGAATGTCCATAGCTCTACTTTTATATTATTGTTTCACATATTATAGCAAAAAGAGTGGTATTTTGCATTCTGGATATCTGCTAATGACCATTTCCATGAGATACTTGTGGATACTCTTGGCTCGTTTTACAAAAATCATCTCCCAAAGTACAACAGCCATCTGCTACACCTAGATTTTTAAGCGCATTGTCAAATGCCCAGTAGTGGCTGTAGCTTCCAGAGAGAAGGTTTTCATATACAAGCTCAATATCTTCAATACCCTCAATGAGTTCCATCTGTGTAAGCAGATCATTAATATCCGTTACCTCAACCATGCAGCCTGTCTCTAAAGATGCTTGTAGCGAAGGAAGACCTCTTTCATGCAGTGAATCAAAAAGGGTTTGGACACTGCTTAATGAAAATTCATTAGGTGCAAGTGATAGAAGATCTTGTGTGTCTAGATCATATTTTTCAATCAAACCATACACTAAATCCATATGAGTCTGCTCTGCTCTGAGGGCAATGTTTTGAAGTGTTTTGCTTGGATTAACGGCATTAAGTGCCAAATAAACATCACGTGCCATCTTCTCTTCATTGTACATAAAGATTAGATTTTCTTTTTGAACATCATTAAGCTCATAAAGCGGCATTTGTGTGAGGTCAATTGGCTCATGCGTCATATTCCTATCGTTCATTGATACCTGAGAACTGTTCATATCACCTGAGGGTGTCATTTCTGGATTTGCATTGTCCTCTTGTCCCGCCTGATGCATCACTATAACTTTATTTCCGGTAACATTCACATCAACATTCTGCTTTGCTGAATACTCAAAATTACCGCTTTCCGATACGCCGTCTAACTTGTAAACAGTGGGTGCATCAGGGTTGGCAGAGACCAATACCCAATCAAATTTAGTAGAACCATCCCCATCAACATCGCCCTTAAGCTGAAACATATGCCATTGTGGTTCAGGAGTAGTGATATTCACTTCTTTCCATCCAAACACATTGTCATCGGTAGGCGCATTCCCTTGCAGTTGATATGATCTGCCGTCAGATGCCGTAAAAGCCCAGTCAAAAGCATTAGGTGCATCAGCAAAATCATACGGACAAAATGTGCCGGCAACAGTATATTCCGTATCGCTCATCATCGCGTCTTCTACTGCCGTATAAGCATATGCACTGCTTAATAGTAATGCTGTTAACATTGAAACTTTGATTATTGGTTGTAACATGATAAATCCTTTTTCTGTTTGATAGTTGAAGTGTAACAATCTAAAGTGTAGTATAAATGGAGTCAATATATTTTATAAGTTCATATTACGTTCATATTGAGGTAGTACAATTTTTTTAAAAAAAGTCTGACTAAAATGAAAAAGATATTACTTCTATTGATACTCTTGACACTTTCTTTAAGTGCACAGTATCTTAAAATGCAAGAATCCATCAACAAAACGCTTGCCAACCATCCTGATATCAAAACTTTTATGCTAAAAATAGCGCAAAGTGAACAGGGGTACCAATCTTCACGCTCAGATTATCTACCGCAGATAACACTTCAGGGTGAATATGATCCCTTAAAAACTTATGTGTTGCCGGTAAACGGAGTATTTAACACCTTAGATGATAAGGGGTACTCGCTAGGGGTCACTCTCAAACAGAAAATTTGGGATTTCTCAAAAACCCGATCTAAAATAGAGGTGGCTGATACAGAGCGCAGTATTGCTGAATTATCACTCAAGGATGCAGAGTCACTAATGGTCTATCGTGTTAAAGCACTTTATGAGCTAATGATTGTACAGCAAGCAGCAATTGAAGTACGGTGTAAAGATGTGGAAGCAAAAAAGGCACTCTACAATCAAGCAAAAGCGTTGGTCGCACAAGGGCTTAAAACCAAAGCAGATTCCAGCCGCTTTCTCTCTGCATTCTACTTGGCTAAAGAGAACCTTGCTATAACACAAGGAGTTTTTGACAAAGCCCGTGCCACACTTTCGCTCTATATGGGTGAAGCAATTCAAGCAGATGTGACACTTGAATCGAATCTTTTGAGACGTGATGATATTGTATTGGCTGAGAGTACTCTGCTAACAGAGAAGATGCTACAAAACAGCCCCCAGCTTAAAATTGCTTCACAGAACATTCATAAAAATGAACTGCTCTATACCTCTGCTAAAGCAACGCGCTACGGCTCCATCGATGCTATTGCCTCTTACACCCATCAAAATACACTCAATACCTATGATACCAATCTTGTTGGTGTAAACCTAACCATTCCACTCTACGCCGGTGGACGCATCAGCTCTGAAGTACAGCAGGCGCGTATTGGCACGAGCATAGCTAAAGAGCAGCGTGACTCTAAAGTTTTGGCTCTTCGTGATGAGCTCTCAACTCTTCTTATTGATATGAAACGTTATGCTCAAACTATTGAGGTAAAACAGGTGCAACTTGCATCGGCGCAAGCGACTAAAGAGATAGTTGAAGCCCGTTATAAAGAGGGGTTAACTACCTACATTGAAGTACTTGATGCCATCTCTCTCTCTTTAAATGCAGAGCTTGGACTGCTAGAGACCTGGCAAAACCGAAGCAGTGCATTAAACCGAATTAATTATCTTATAGGAACGACACAATGAAAACATGGATAAAATATCTTATCGTACTTCTGCTCTTCATATTGGGAGGAATACTCTTTTATTTCAAAGTCTATATTCCCAAATCTACCTTTGAAACAGTTCACCCTAGCATGGGCAAACTTGAAATACATGTATTTGGTATCGGTAACGTCTCTGCAAAAAATATTTACCCTGTCGGTGCACAGAGTGGCGGAAAGATTTTAACTATTTTAAGAGATGAAGGGGAGTGGGTTAAAAAGGGTGACCTTGTTGCCACCATTGATCCTGTTGATCTGCCACTGCAACTCGAAGAGGCCAAAGCTACCAAAGATAAAGCACGGTATGAATCTGCCGCTATTAAAGAAGAGATGTTAAGCCTTGAGGCACAAAAAACATTGGCACGCATTACCTATGAGCGTTACGAAAAACTCTATGAACAAGGCTATGCGGCACAAGTTGAATATGACAAAGCAAAATCAGACTTAGAGAGCATCACTGCACAAATTGCCGCAACACAAGCTCGTATTGATTCAAGCGAGGCAGAAATTATTCGTATAGGAAAAAGTATTGAAGCGCTACAAGAGAGACTTTTACGTCTTAGCATCTATGCGCCAATTGACGGTTATATCATCTCAAAAGATGCTCAAGTTGCTCAAAATGTTCTACCGTCACAACCTATTGTTCAAATGGTTGACTCTAAAACAGTCTGGGTTAAAGCTTATGTTGATGAGCGTATTAGCGGGAAGATTAAGATAGATCAGCCGGTTTCAATCACGCTTCGTTCCCGTAGTAAAGAGCCACTGCAAGGTTATGTTGCACGTATTAGTGCGGTGAGTGATGCTGTGACTCAAGAGCGTGAAATCAACATTCTTTTTAATGAATTACCGATTCCATTTTATATTAATGAACAGGCTGAGGTCTCAATTACAACACAGAATATTGAGTCAATCCTCAAAGTACCACTCACTCTTTTGTGCCAAGAAAATGGTAAAACCGGTGTTTGGATTATGAAAGAAGAGCAAGCTAACTTTGTACCGCTTGATATTGCCGTGCGAGGAGAAGCTTATGCGGGTATTGCCTCTGGTCTTGATGAGCAGACTAAAATAATTGTTCCTAATTCTCATAAAAAACCTCTCTCAGAAGGTATGAGGATTCACTAATGATTAATCTGGCTCAAAAAGATATTTCCTACACTCTTGGTAAATTTCTTGTCACTGCAATGGGTGTCGGGATGCTACTGGGAATTGTACTTATTATGATTGGAGTCTATCGGGGAATGATGGTTGATGCAGAAGCGTTGCTTAAAGATATTAATGCCGATCTTTGGATTGTGCAGAAAAACACTTTAGGTCCCTTTGCCGAAGCATCACGTGTGCATGAAGATCTTAAAAATACACTACGCTCCATTGAAGGCATCAAAAACAGTGAAGCACTCACCTTTCAAAATCTTCAGTTACCCCGTTCAGATAAACCGGTACGCGTTATGGCGGTAGGCTTTGATCCTTTTGGCAGCATTAATCCACTCAATCCTGAGCGCCTTATAGACGGACAAGGCCTTAGTAAATCGCATTATCAAATTGTTGTATCTGACAAGACAGGCTTTAAAGTCGGTGAGAGCATACAACTGGGACATGACAGCTATTATGTTGTCGGTGTAACCAAAGGAACCGTCTCCTCCGGAGGTGATCCTCTTGTTTACGTCAGTTTAAAAGATGCACAGAGACTACAGTTTATGTATTCTAATGCCCGTATTCGAAACGATCGGGCTCGTAGACTCTTAGGCAGTGATGCTCAGATGGTCAATGCCATTGTTGCTACACTCAAAGTGGGTTACAATATTGAGAGTGTTGCCAATAACATTCGTCAATGGAAGCACAAAAGTGTCTATACAAGATTTGATCAAAAGAAAATTTTAACCCAAAACCTTGTGGAGAAAGCATCTAAACAGATTGGACTTTTTACTGCCATTCTTATTATTGTCTCAACGATTATTATTGCCCTTATTATCTACACCATGACTCTGGAGAAGATGAAAGAGATCTCGATTATGAAACTCATCGGTATTCCTAACAGTATGATTATTAAAATGATTGTTCAAGAGACCCTTTTGCTTGGATTTTTTGCTTTTATTTTTGGAAATATTTTTTCCCATCTTATTTATAGTAAATTTCCTAAAAGGGTGGTATTGGAGATTCCGGATGCATGGATGCTCTTTGGCGTGATTATTGTTGCATCGATTTTCTCTTCATTTGTTGGTGTCCGCAAGGTTATTCATGCTGATCCGGCTGCAGCGATAGGAGGTTAAAATGGGAGAGCAAAGTATTCGTGTAGAAAACTTAGTGAAACATTTTGGTAAAGGGGAGAGTCTTGTCAGTGTCATTGACGGTGCTTCTTTTACGGTTAATAAAGGAGAACTCGTTGCTCTTGTTGCTCCTAGTGGGGCAGGTAAAACAACGCTGCTTATGATGATTGGCTGTGTACTTGAGCCTTCATCAGGGGAGATCTGGCTAGGTGATGAAAAAGTTTATGCTAACGAATGGTTGGGAAGTGATACCCGTCGTATTCGCCGTGAAAAGATCGGTTTTATCTTTCAGGCACACTATCTCATCCCTTTTTTAAACGTTATTGAAAATGTGACATTAGTACCGCAAGCCAACGGGGTTTCTAAAAAAGAAGCGCAAGAGAAAGCGATGGAGCTATTGCACTATTTTGACATAGGAGATAAAGCTCAGGCTATGTCTTCGCAACTCTCAGGAGGTCAAAACCAACGGGTCGCCATCGCTCGGGCACTTGCCAATGAACCTCAGATTATTTTAGCCGATGAACCTACAGCAGCACTGGATATGGAACGATCTATCAGTGTTGTTATGATGCTAAAAAAGATTGCTGCAGAGCAAAATGTTGCCATTATCATGGTAACACACGATGAGCGAATGTACCCTTACTGTGACAGAATCATGAAAATTGAAGATCAAAAAATAGTCTTTGTTGAAGGAAGCTCCTAGCTTGTCCATATTACGTTCATATAGGCTTCATATAATTTTAATATCTAAACAACAAGGGAGTTTAAGATGAAAACTTTATGGATTACAGCACTAATAGTCACAGGTGCCTTAGCTGTTGGACAAGGCAATATGATGCCGTCGTTTTCTGATTTTGATACCGATGGTAACGGCAAAGTAACACAAAGTGAGTTTGAGAACATGAGACAAGAGCGAATGGCGGTGCAGGCTGAAGCGGGAAAAATGATGCGTAATGCAGGTAATGCTCCAGCATTTGATACCATTGACACCAACGGTGACGGCTCCATTAGCGGTGAAGAATTTAGTGTACATCAAGCATCTAACCGTAAGGGCGGTGGCAGAGGAATGGGTCGTGGACAAGGTATGAATCGCTGAGTTTAAATCATGCTATCATTAGTAAGATATTCTTAAAGAGGTAGTGTAATGAAACTCAAAATTCTACTACTTGAAGATGATATAGAACTTAACGACACCATCACTCAGTTTCTGACACATGAAGGATTTGAGATCGTACAGAGTTATGATGCCAATGATGCCAAAGAGAAAGTCTTTGAACAGTCATTTGAGTTGTGGCTGTTCGATGTTAAAGTACCATTTCAAAGAGGTACGGATCTTCTTAGTGAACTACGGCAAGAGGGTTATGATACGCCCGCTATTTTCATCACATCTCTTAGCAGCGTTGATGATGTTTCGCGTGGTTTTGAGAGTGGCGGTGACGATTATATTCGCAAACCCTTTGCTCTTAAAGAGTTAAAACTTCGTATGGAGGCGGTTGTTAAAAGACGCTACGGTACCATGGAACCCCGTATCCGTATTGATGAGATATACAGTTTTGATCCACTTGAGAAGGTACTGTATGGTGAGGATGAACGCATTGGATTAAAACCCAAAGAAATTTCACTATTAGCACTCTTTTTGCAGCACAGAGACCATATTCTTACTAAAGAGACAATTTTTGAAACACTCTACTCTTACGGAGAAGAGCCAAATGAAGGAAGTCTACGTACTTTTGTTAAAGTACTGCGTCACCATCTTGGTAAAACACGCATTGAGACCATTAAAGAAGTAGGATATCGTTTTGTTTCCCAGTGAAAAACGTAGCCTTTACCGCTTTTTATTAATCTATATCGGTTCGACACTATTGCTTTTTGCCGTTGGATCAGCCATCTTTTATAACTATCAGAAACATCGTCTCATCGATCATCAAAACACTCTGCTTAAAGCTCAGAGTGCGACACTCATTCCTGAACTAAAGCAGCTCCACAGATCGCAAGAGAATAGACTCATATACCCTCAATACACAGAGTTTCATAGTGCAATTTATGATATTGAGAGTAACTATCTCTTTGGTGACTTTCATCCCAAAACCATATTATTAGAAAATGAGTTCTGGCAAAAAGATGCGATGTTGTTTTATCTACAAAAAGTCTCGCCATACTATCTCGGTGTAGCTTATATTGTGACGCAAAAACCCATTGATTTTGCTCCCATTCATATGCTAAAGATGAGGTTCATCATCTCTTTTGCTATTGCCATATTTTTTATTACACTCATTGCTTACTGGCTAGGACGTCTCTTCCTCGCTCCAATGCGACACTCTATCACATTTTTAGATGACTTCACTAAAGATGCTACCCATGAGCTCAATACTCCTGTAAGTACCATACTTGCCAATGCCGAACTACTTAGAAACTTTCATCCTGAACTTGAAAACTCTAAAGAACTTCGCCGTATTGAAACCGCTTCAAATCGCTTAAGCCGCATCTACGATGATCTTGCTTACTTACGCCTGAATCATCAGCGTCACCGTGCTATAGAGCTAGTGAATATTAGTACTTTTGTCAAAGAGAGACTTGAGTATTTTCAAAGCATTGCCGATGCAAAACAGATAGACCTTTCACATAACATTACGGAGGGAGTTGCGCTCTCTATGGATAAGGAAGATCTTACCCGTATTGTTGATAATCTCTTAGGTAACGCTTTTAAGTATACATCAGCTGGCGGTAGGGTTAAAGTTACGCTAAATAAAGAATATCTGAGTATTAAAGATAACGGTATCGGTATTGATAATAATGCCAAAAGAGAAGTGCTGCAGCGATTTGTTCGTGCTAACAAAAGTGAAGGGGGATTTGGATTGGGACTCAGTATTGTTGCAGATATTGCTAAATATTACGGTTTTGATTTAAAGCTTCAAAGTGAACCGAATAAGGGAACAAAAGTGAGTATTGTATGGGAAAAATAATCGTGTTGGTTTTTAGCACTATGGTATTGTTTGGAAACGACAGCGACCTAAATACATGTAAAAAATGTCACGATGGCTACGGTTCACCACCGTACAACATGATTTACAAACGTTATCTGCTCTATTACAGCTCTAAAGCAAGTGTTGAAAAAGCAATGGTTGATTTTTTACAGGCTCCCTCTCGAGAAAAAAGTGCTATGCCTGAAGGTATGAAGCGACGTTTTCATCCTGAAAAACATCCGGCTTATAATGTAAAAATAGCAAAGAAAGCGGTGAAGTATATTATTGAGAAAGAAGATGTGATACAAAAGCTTAAACTCTCTCCCTAAGGAGAGAGGTATTATGAGGCTGCAAAACCAACTTTGTTTTACATTAAGTTGTCGCACCCTCCGCCTTGGCACATAAAAACGCCTTGTAATGGAGTTCCGCCTGTTTCAACACTTCGGTTGACTTCAAGTGTTTCAAGGTCGAGTTCATAAAAGACACCATTGTCAGTTGCAAAAGCGTAAAAGAAGTCCATGTTAGGATGAACAAAACTTGAATGAGACTGTAAAATTTCACCATTAATTTGTGGCCCGCTTACGGTAACATTTTTAATCGCTGTATGGGTATTGGTATCGATGATAGTGACAAATGTATCTTTATGGTTTGTTACCACAGCAAGACTTCTGCATGGTACGAATGTGGTATGTCCAGCACCTAAACCTACAGAAATTGTCTTAACAATTGTCATGGTATTAATATTGAGTACATACATCTTGCCTTCTGTTGAACCAATATACATATGTACGCCATCAGGATGCATATCAGCATGGTGGCAGCCCATTAGTTCTATATTTTCATTTGAGAGCGGTGTTTGTGCCATAAGCTTGAGTTTACCGCCACGCACCATGTATTTAAGAATCGATGGTGAAATACCTGCTTCAGGTGAACCTTCTGCTAGAGCATAATAGGTGTGAGCGTCTCTGCCTTTTGACACCAACTTGCGTTTTACGAAGTGATGAACAGCGGTAGGTGTTGGTACGGAATCAAGCAGTTTTGTTTTGATTGTTGTACCCCAACGGTTGGTGATTTTTTTAACTTTATAAAGATGAATGGTACGATTGGGTCTATCAATCAGTGCAAACATGCTGTTGTTAAACCAAAAGGGATGCCCTGTTGCGTTTGATCCGCCATAATCTTCTACTGAAAAAAGCTCATTAATACCAACCGAGGCAACAACAGTATCACTGCTCACATCAATAAGGCTTGCCATCGGTTTGTCTGCACCGGTAACGAGCTGCAAACCAAGTGCTTTATTATAGGCTTCAGATGACCGTGGATGGTGTGGCAAGTCAATCAATCCCATTGGCTCAAGTGTTGTTGCATCAATAACATCAATTGAATCACTTCCGCGTGTAATGGCATAGACCTTGTCAAGATCACCGGCTTGATCCACCGGGTACGGATCAAGACCTTGCGTATACACGTCATCAATAAAGCTCATATTATCAACATCCATAACAACAACGCGTCCTGAAAGTTTATCGCCGTAAAAAGCTCTAATCCCATAATCTTCTGCAGAGAGATTTTGTACACCTGTAATTAGTGAGAGCGTGGCTGCTAATAAAAGCGAACTAAAATGTTTTTTTGTCTTTTTCATAGTAACTCCTTGCCATAACAATAGCATAGAAGAATGTAGCAAGAATGTAGCGTATAAAAGGAACCTTATATTTAGGCTTTGCCTAAATATAAAAGTTTAAAAACAGGAAGTAAGTGCATGATGAACTGAAAGGGTGTTTTTTTATCCAACCGTTACATCGTTTGATTTTTTCTTAAAGTACTCTTGTCCTACACGGCATAATGGGCACGCTTTGGGTGCTTTTTTCCCACGGTGAACATGTCCGCACACCTCACAAACATACTCTTGCGTCTCATCACCCTCAAAGAAACCTTCTTCTTCAAGTGCTTTTTTAAGAGCTAAATACTCTGCTTCATGTTCAACTTCAACTTTTCCAATAGCGGTAAAAAGTCGTGCAATCTCTTTAAAGTCCTCATCTTTGGCAATTTGAGCAAAGTTTGGGTACATCTCTTCATGTTCATAGCGTTCACCATCAGCTGCATAGGTCAAGTTTTTCTGTGTTGTGTCAAGTTCAATATTATTTACTAATTTATTATAGGCTTTAAACTCAGCCATAGCGTGATATTTCTCATTGTCAGCAGCTTCTTGAAAAAATCTGGCAATCCGATGCAGTCCTTCATTTTGAGCTACTTCAGCAAAAAACTCATATTTATTTCGTGCTTGAGACTCACCGGCAAAGGCTTTCATTAAATTCACCGCAGTCAAATTTTTAGTAATGCATTCCATCGCTTCATTACAACATGTCAGCGTCCCGCCACCAACACTTTGAACTTCGACTTCATTACCACATTTGTTACATTTATACGTTTCGTACTCTCTCATTATGTATTCCTTAAATAGATTGTAAAGGATAATTTTTTTCCTTTGGAGAATTATAGTAGAATTATTCTTAAAGGAAAATTATTATTATTTAGATAAAAATTCCATCTGTTTTTTTGTTAGAATGTTATTCGTGTCATAAATACAGCGGATATGAACCTTGGTCGCTTCTGCCTTGAGTTGCGAGAGTTGATCCACCATAGGATTAAGTTTCTGTGGACTTTCTCCTTGCATGGCCATTATTGTAATTTTTTTCTCTAGCTTTTTTATCTGTGGGGTTATGTGCATTACGCTCTGCATTGTTGCTCCTCTAACCACAAGAAGTTTCTTTTTTTGTGTCTCACTGAGATTTAATACGGTGTTGTCCCAATTTTGCTTCACTATTTTTGTCATGTGTGGCATACCACTGCTAATGAGAAACTGTGAAGAACTTTGTACTTTTTTAGGTTTTTGCTTCTTGGTTTTACATGTATTATATTTATTACACTTTTTACCTTGTTGGTTTCCTTGGAGATTAGCTGATGGAAAGTTATCATACATCCAGCCACCGATTGTGACCAGTTCTGCCATGCTGACATTTTCCTTTTGAGAAGGCATCAAACCAAACCGCTTAATCTTTTGAGGCATACAGACCGCTTTGTCTCGTTGCGGATTAAGTGTATATTCTGCAATAAACTTCACCGCATCTTCTCTCGTTTTATACTGCATTTTTACATGGCGCATCACACCCATTATTGGTGGTGCAACTAATGTTGAAAAATCACTTGGTCTTGTTTTAATATGACAACTTGCACATTTTGCATCAAAAAGTACCTCGCCTATTTCAGTTGCTTGTATTGATGAGGTTAGAGTAGACACCACACCGACTGTCAATAGTATTGTTTTGAGTTTCATAATAATCCTTTAAATTTACCATTATAGTATCACTCTAATGTGAATTAAAGATGAACACTTTTTACATGTAATTAGCCATTAAAAATTATTTTACTGTTTTAATTGTAGTAGTTACAGACTCCATCAACAGTGCTACCCATATTAAGCAACAGCAAATCAGCAATGACTAATGCTGCCATTGCTTCACAGACAATGGAACCGCGAATGGCAACACAAGGATCATGTCGACCTTTTAAGGCAAAATCTACCTCTTCGTTATTACATGTAATTGTAGGCTGTTCAATAAAAATGGATGGTGTCGGCTTAAAGTAAATTTTCATCGTAACATCATCGCCATTACTGATACCACCAAGAATACCCCCGCTATGATTGCTCATAAATCCTTTATTGCGGATGGCATCATTATTTTGTGAACCTCGAAGTCGTGAACTTTCAATTCCATCACCGATTTCAACGGCTTTGGCTGCATTAATTCCCATCATCGCATCAGCTAAGAGTGCATCAAGTTTATAGTAAAGTGGTTCACCTAGACCAATAGGAAGGGATTTGATTTTAAGTGCTACCACGCCCCCGACAGAGTCGTGAGCATTTTTAGCCTCTAAAATAGCATTTTTTTGAGCCTCTTCAACGCTTTTATCTAACGCATAGATTTCACTTGAAGGTGCGTAGCTAAAATTGTACTCTTTAGAGGGAATTCCTGCAATTTCACAAATTCCACTTACAATCTCAATACCAAGCTGTTTTAAGAGTAGTTTTGCAAGTGCGCCTGCAGCTACTCGTGCTGCGGTCTCACGTGCCGATGAGCGCCCACCGCCTCGATAATCACGAATACCGTATTTATTCCAGTAGGTAAAGTCGGCATGTCCGGGGCGAAAAACATCTTTAATATTGGTGTAGTCTTTACTCTTTTGGTCGGTATTATAGATGATCATTGCAATGGGAGTTCCCGTACTTTTTCCCTCAAAGGTTCCACTTAATATCTCAACAGAATCGGCTTCTTTACGTGCTGTTGCAAATTCATTTTGTCCGGGTTTTCTTCGGTCAAGCTCACTTTGAATAAAGCTCTCATCAATTTCTAGTCCTGCGGGTACTCCATCGACGACACAGCCGATTGCTTTACCGTGAGACTCTCCAAATGTTGTGAAGCTAAAGCGGATTCCAAATTGGTTCATAAGAGTTCCTTTTTTAATTTTAAAAGCGCTATCTCCGCCGCCTCTTGTTGCGCTATTTTTTTACTTTTTCCACAAGCTGTTGCATAGGCTTTGTTGTCAATATAGAGTGTGATTTCAAACTCTTTTTGATGATCAGGTCCCCTACTGCTGATGAGTTTATATTCTGGAGTAGTTCCAAAGTGTGCCTGTGTGAGTTCTTGAAGAGATGTTTTATAGTCTTTAAACAAGGACTCTAAAGAGATCTCTTTATGGTTTTGTTCAAGCATAGTAATGGCGATTTTTGTAACAGTTTGAAGTCCGGCTTCAAGATAGACAGCGCCGATAATCGCTTCAAATGCATTGGATAACAGTGAAGACTTGCTTCGTCCCGCATTATTCTCTTCGGCATTAGATAAGAAGAGGTACTTACCCAAAGAGATAGCATTGGCAAGTTTGGTAAAACCGGTTTCATTTACCAGTGATGCACGCATTTTGGAGAGTTTTCCTTCATCATGCTTAGGGAATCGCTTGAAAAGATACTCGCCGACAATTAAGTCGAGTACGGCATCGCCTAAAAATTCTAGACGCTCATTATTGTAGGGCTGTTTGAAACTCTTATGTGTCAGCGCTTCAATAATGAGCGTCTTATCCTTAAAACAATAGCCGATACTTTTCTCTAAACTATTAAGATGCTCCATTATTTTCCTTTTTAAATTGTTCTGCGATGTCTCGTGCAATTTTATCACAACGTTCGTTTTCTTCATGTCCTGCATGCCCTTTTACCCAAAATCCTGTAATATTATGGGGTTTGCTGACTTCTAGGTACTCTTGCCATAAGTCGGGGTTTTTCACTTTTTTAAAATTTTTTTTGACCCATCCTGTTAACCATTTATTAATGGCATTGACCACATAAGAGGAGTCAGAGATGACATCAATCTCACACGGCTCTTTAAGCGCTTTAATTCCTTCAATAACGCCGCGCAACTCCATACGATTATTGGTAGTATGCGTTTCGCCGCCACTAACGATTTTCTCATGTTCATTGTAGCGTATAATGGTTCCAAACCCTCCAGGCCCTGGGTTTCCCAAGGAGGAACCATCACTAAAAAGTGTAATTTTCTTCAAAAATATCCTTTGTTAAGATCATCTCCGGCATGACAGAGTCAATGCTGTGGCAGTTGGGACATCGGTGAAATGCAAAGGGGAAAATATGTTTGCATTTTTGACAGAGATATTCAAATTGCAGTGTCGCCCCCGTCTGATTAGCGTGTTGTAGTTTAATAAGAATATCCAGCTCAAAAATCTGACTTGCATTAGCAAGGTCAATTGCTCCTTTTGCGCTGAAAAGTTCACGAAGATATTCATTTGATGTGATTGTCTCCATGGAAAGTCTCTCATAAGGCAGATTCCATAAAACATCGCTCAGTCGTTCATATTCTTTGCTTTGGAGATGTTCCCATGCCGTATTGCTGTCAGTCTTAAAGAGATATTCAAAAACTAAATAGGAAAGATGTGAATGTGTCTTATAGATAGAGAGTAGTTGTGCAGTCTTCTCTTGGCTGCTGACATCACTGCGTTGGAGCAGATAGGCACACTCCAGATAGAGTTTTTCATTTTCAATATTTTGATCAAGTTCATTAAGCGGTTCAAGTACATCGAGTGCTTTTTTGTACTCTTTGAGTCGATCGTAAACAAGCAGTAGAGAGTAAAGTGCCTCAGGAGTTCGAGGTGCATGTTTTAATATTTTTAAAAACACCTCTTTTGAGCGTTCTAAAAAACCGGCTTTGAGATAAGCTTTACCTAATAAAATTACGGTACTTTTTTGCTCTAAAAGGTCTTTTTCTGCTTCAATAATACTTTTATAGATCTCAATAGCTTTCTCGTAATACCCTTGTTGAATGTATGAGTGTGCAAGAATAAGCCATGATTTATTTGAGATATTTCCTGCATGGATTATCTTTTTTATTTCATCATCTGAAGGTGCCGTATTCAAATCCCTGATGAAGTCATCAAGATATTTATGGTCATCTTTAGTTTTGTATCTTCCCCACCAATAGCTAAAGAAAGTAATTACAAAAATTAGTGCAAAAAAAACGATAATCCCAAAAAGTGGGTCACGAGTCTCAATATAAAGATTATTCAAAAGGGTACACTCTATGTTTTTTAAGTAATTATACCATCAGTTATATTATTGGGGAGTTTAAAGGAAGTTTCTATCCATGAAAAACGCTTTTTTCGGATATGTTTATGTTTAGAAAATGAAGCGATGCACGCTAAAAAACTGCCTGCAAGCAGTGAGTACTCAAAGACGCGATCTTATAGGTGATTGAACATTTTTTATAATCTCTATGGAGAGGGCTTCCATATAATCTCTTTAAGGATATTGTTGTCAAATAGATATTCAAGTGCGCTGCTCTGTTCTAATTTACATGTAGAATTATTGTTAATATTTGGAGTACAAACAGGTCTGTTTTTTTCAAACGCTTCAAATGTCATTCCAATAGTACCGTACTTATTGGTGACATCACTGCTTGTAATTGAGACGGTAGCAATAGATTCTAAATCATCAGTTGGATGGATTAGCATTATCTCTTTATTGGCGTGTGTGACACGAATAACTGAATGCGGGACTCCTGCTTCAAAAGAGGTAAATTTTTGTAACTCAAAACCTAAAAGTTTTGAACCGATCATGGTGAGGTTAAATGGAGTTTTGTTGCTAAGCAGACCAATACCTTTAGATGTTATTTCAAGATTATAAGGCAATTTCTCAGGTTTAGACGAACAAGAACTAAGCAACAAAGAGAGGGTTAAAAGAGATAGTGTAATGCTTTTCATGCGTAGAGTATAGCATCTTTTAAAATAATGAAATGTGATGTGAGCGTGAGCTCACAAAAAAGCTTACGCTCTACCCGATACCATACCATAGATAGTCATTGGTTTAAGTGCATAAACTTTTAGTAACCACCAAATCCAGCGTTCTTTAGTTGGATCAAGAGGGAATGACGGTGTCGGTTTTTTCGACCAGTCAAACTCAGCAAGCATAACGGTACCGATGCTTGTAATGAGTGGACAAACAGTATATCCACCGTAAGCTGCCGGTAGGCTCGATTTTTTCTCCATGATTGCAATAAGATTATCAACAACAACAGCATATTGTTTACGTGCACTACCACCGGTTTTGCCCATTGGAACAGCGGCAACATCACCTAAACAAAATACATTTTTGAATTTAACATGTTGCAGT
>CAYZUN010000043.1:13702-16815 GCA_964481625.1 uncultured Sulfurimonas sp. | reverse complement strand
GTTCTTCCACGTTTGGCGAACCATATTGAAGCAGGGATTTGAGTATTTAAAAATAATTTTGCTGGTAGGTTCACTATGCAGTCAATGAGATTAGCTTCTATAAGAGCTTTTCTTATCTCTCCCTCATTTGAGGTGTTAGAAGTAAGACTCCCTTTTGCAAGTACAAATCCTGCTGTTCCTGTTGGTGCTAAATGGTAAAGAAAGTGTTGTATCCATCCATAGTTTGCATTTCCCTCTGGTGGAGTTCCATACTTCCATCTTCCATCATTTAAAAATGAGCCTTCATTATTCCATTTTACTGACGAGCTATCTATACCACGAATGGCAAGGTTCATTTTTGCTAGTCGCCATGTAGTTTGGTTTGACTCTTGACCGTAGATGGAAATATCATTTATCTTCCCTTGGTGTTCGGTCACAAATTTTTCAAACTGTACAAACATACCACCACTACCACAACAAGGGTCAAATACTCTACCTTTGTATGGCTCTAACATTTTTACAAGAAGTTCAACTACACTTTTTGGAGTATAGAACTGCCCACCTTGTTTACCCTCAGCAAGTGCAAACTCACCTAAGAAGTATTCAAACACATGACCAAGTACATCAGCACTTCGAGCCTTTGCATCTCCAAAAGCAATATTACCTATGAGGTCTATAAGTCCACCAAGAGATTTACTATCAAGATTATCTCTTGCAAATACTTTAGGAAGTACACCTTTAAGCGAGTTATTTTCTTTTTCGATGGCATCCATAGCCTCATCAACAATCTTTCCAATATTTGGTAATTTTGCATTTGAGAGAAGAAATGACCATCTAGCAGTAGGAGGAACAAAAAATACATTTTGGGCTTTATACTCATCTCTATCTTCAGGGTCAGCACCCATCTTTTCCTCAGCTTTAAGTGAGTTATAGAGTTCAAGAAAACTATCAGAGATATATTTTAAAAACACAAGCCCCATTACCACATGCTTATACTCTGCGGCTTTCCATAGTTGTTTTTCTATACTCTCTTCTTGTTTTGGTTTTGCCATCTATTTTATTCCATCTATTAAAAATTATTAATTTCCATTTTAGCGAAGTTTGGCAAGAAAATAGATTAAGGAGCAAAAATTACATGTAAATTATCTTCTTAAGTTTTAATGATCTTAACGATTTGAGCCAACATAAAAATAGCACCCATAATAAGCAGGGTGCTCCCCATATTAAAAAGAAGTTGATTCTTAATGAGCAATGCCAAGGTTGTTAAAAAAAGACCGCCACTACTAAAAATGAACTGCATGGATGCCATTTTTTGGTTCACCAACTCATGTAACATCGGAACTTCCTGCTCACCAACAAGGGGTGAATAGCGCTGAAACCATACCAAAAAAGGAATGATCTTGTAAAAATTTCCAAAGATTAAAAAACCCATAAACCCAACAAGCAATAACCAAAGTCCCGGACGTAAGAGTTCTGAAATTCCCAAAAAGCTTAATGCAATAAAAAACCATGACAGCACCAGTGAGCCAAAACCGACATACATCGATTTTGCCCAGATGTCATGTTCAACTCGTGCGCGTGATGAGAACATGTCAAAGAGTTGGTAAAAATAGAATGCGACCGATACCATAATAAAAAGCATTGCAATATTTTCAAGGGAATCAACTTGCAGCAATGACCCTATCATCATTACAAGAACACCCGTAAACATGGTTTTAAAACTTACTCCAAAGTCATTATCGCTCACCCGTTTAGAGTAACCAAACATCGGCACTAAAACGGTTGAAATTCCCATAATTATCATCACAACAAATCCGCCAATAAGAGCAAATACATGTATTTTGTACCAAGGCATAGCATCAATCTGGGCACCGCTATATGAGAGTGCCATCATCACACCGCTAAGAACTCCAAAAAGTAAGAAAAAATTACTGGCTTTCATGGAAGCCGTGACACTTGTACGACGTTTTGTGGATTTAAGAGTCAACCAGAGGTCTGTTGCAAAGAGCACCATAGCCATTAACACCAAAATACCCCCAAAAGGCAAGAGTGCCACATTAACATAAAAGCCAAGAAGCATCACGATTAAACCCACTAATAACAAAATCCAAATCAGATGAAAAAAACTCATAAAACGGTGATTGGCTTCTACAACAATAGGTGCCAACTGCGCCATGGCTGCAAAAATACTCATCATCACAAAGCCTAGCATATATTGATGCACCCAGGCAACAAGACTAACATCATGTAAATCAGATGTAATATCTAAAAATAGAAGCGAGAGCATACTAAAAAAATAAAAAATACCCGCAACAATAAAATACGGTGCCATAATATGCATCGGTGGAGAAAAAGTAGGCGAAACATTCATGTACTAATCTTTTTTTAGTTATTTTATAGTGATTTGCCTTAAACAACTTTTTATCTTCATAATCTTAGAATATGAAAAACTAAAGCAAGGCTTATAATGAATGTAGAAATCACTCCCGGAACACTCGGTGTACGCCCACCTGTTACAAAACCGCATCCAGGGTTTTACCATCAAGTCGGTGAAGAGCGTTTTCGTCGTCTTGTATATGATCATTACGATCTTATTGAGACAAGCGACATAGGATTTCTCTTCCCCATTCATGATGAAGATGACTTTGAAGCGGCTAAACAACATGCTGCCGATTTTTTAATTCAGATTTGCGGTGGTCCTGATTACTTCAACCGAACTCGCGGTGAACCGCAAATGGTCGGTCGTCATGCCCCATTTCGAATTGATGAGCATGGACGCCGCAGATGGTTGGAGTTATACGCAGAGTTACTCCCCGGTCTTGTAGATGAAGGTGTTAGCGAAGAGTACATCCAATCATTTTGGGACTACCTTGACATTTTTTCAATCTGGTTACTCAATACACCAGAGAAATAAAATAGAATTATTAATTCATCTTAACATATCATTAATCATATACTAATAGAATACACCTAGTTTAATTTCAAAAGGACACAAGATGAAACATAATGGAAAACTACTTTTAACAGTAGCATTTTTAACTTCGTTTACACTATTAGGTGCTGCTGTCAATGTAGCTGATGTTAATATAGCTGATGTTAATGTAACCGAAAAGGCAAAAGAAGCAGTTGAGAAA
>CAYZUN010000043.1:0-13602 GCA_964481625.1 uncultured Sulfurimonas sp. | reverse complement strand
CTTTTCCTAACCGTTGTTAAATCCCATATTCGATAAAATATCTTACTTTTTTTACATGTAAAAAATAATTTTGGAGAAATGAATGAACGAAGCCAAATATATTTGGATGAATGGTGCTCTCAAACCTTGGGCCGATGCGCAGACTCATGTTCTCTCACATACACTACACTACGGTAACGGTGTTATTGAAGGAACAAAGGCTTATAAAACGGCTAAAGGGTATGCCATTTTTCGTCTAAATGATCATACTGCCAGACTTTTAGAGTCTGCGAAGATGACACTTATTGACATTCCTTATAGCGTTGAAGAGCTCAATGCTGCACAGATTGAACTTATTAAGAAAAACGAGTTTGAAGGCGACAATGTCTACCTTCGTCCGTTTGCATT
Organism: uncultured Sulfurimonas sp.; assembly: GCA_964481625.1. Lineage (GTDB taxonomy): Bacteria > Campylobacterota > Campylobacteria > Campylobacterales > Sulfurimonadaceae > QNZR01. The sequence continues at coordinate 13,215 of CAYZUN010000043.1, read as the reverse complement.
TTTGGGCTATGGCGCTATGGGCGTTTACCACAAAGATGCTCCGGTAGAGACTGCTATTGCCGCATGGGAGTGGGGAGCTTATCTAGGTGTTGAAGGCATGGAGAAGGGAATCAAACTCAAAATTGCTTCCATGACGCGACCTGCAAATACTTCAAACATGGGTAAAGCAAAAGCAACAGCGAACTATCTAAACTCTCAAATGGCAAAATACGAAGCTATTGACTGTGGATATGATGAAGCTCTTTTACTTGATGACCAAGGTTATGTTGCCGAAGCAAGCGGCGCATGTTTTTTCATGGTTAAAGACGGCAAGCTAATCTCACCTCCAAACGACAATTCACTTGAGTCTATTACTCAAAAAACAGTCATTGAAATGGCTCAAAATATGGGTCATGAAGTTATTCGTCGCCGCATTACTCGTGAAGAGATCTATGTAGCAGATGAAGCATTTTTAACAGGAACAGCGGCGGAGATTACTCCCATTCGACTTATTGATGCACGAGAAATCGGATGCGGCAGTCGTGGAGTAATTACACAAAAAATTCAGAGTGCTTATTTTGACATCGTATTTGGAAGAGATCCAAATTATGAGCACTACTTAACTTACATATAGGGAAAAAACAATGGCAACAGACATGAATGACTATTTTAATAAAAAGAAAAAAGACTCTGGCGGCGGCTCAGGTGGTAGTGGCGGAAGTGGTGGTGGAGGCTTTAAACCAAAAGCACCACGTCCTCCAAAAATTGATTTAAACTTTGGTGGCGGTAAAGCAGGTATTGTTTATTTTATTGGAGCAATAATTCTCTTTTTAATTCTTGCAAAACCATTTGAGATCATTAATGAGGGTGAACGCGGAATTCTCTCAACTAATGGTAAGTATGATAAGCAAGCCCTGCTTCCGGGAATTCACTTTATTGTTCCAATTATTCAAAAAGTCTATGTGGTTGATACCAAAGTACGTATCATCAACTATGCTGATAAAATTGATAGAAGCGGTGCAACAGGTGAAGGAATCGGCATTAAACCTGCGATTACCGTTTTAGATAAACGTGGTCTTCCAGTAGGTATTGAACTGACCGTTCAGTATCGTCTCAATGCACAGTACGCTGCGCAAACCATTTCAAACTGGGGCTTCTCTTGGGAAGAAAAAATTATTAATCCCGTTGTTCGTGATGTTGTTCGTAATGTTGTTGGTCGTTATGATGCAGAATCACTTCCAACAAAGCGTAATGCCATTGCAGATGAAATCGAACAAGGTATTGCTAAAAGTGTCACGGGACTCAAAAATGCTCCGGCAGTTCTTCAGTCAGTTCAACTTCGTGAAATTGTTCTTCCTACTAAAGTAAAAGAGCAGATTGAGCGCGTTCAGGTAGCTAAACAAGAGGTGCAACGTGCGGAACAAGAAGTAGAACGTGCGAAACAAGAAGCATTCAAACGTGCTGCTGAAGCACAAGGTAAAGCAGAAGCAGTAAAAATTGCAGCTAAAGGTAAAGCAAGCGCAATCAGAATTGAAGCTGACGCAACTGCCCAAGCAAATAACGTGATTAGCAAGTCATTGACCGTAAAGCTTTTAGAGCTAGAACACATCAAAGTACAAGGCTTATTTAATGACGCACTTCGTGTTAACAGAGATGCAAAAATTTTCCTAACACCTGGCGGCTCGACTCCAAATATCTGGGTTGATACCAAAGATCCGCAAAAACGTGTTACGACAGCACAAATAGAATAAGAATAAGGGATAGTCATGCAGAGTGCTTTAAATCGTGTTGATTGGGAGAAGTCAGAACTTCTTCCTGTTATTGTGCAAGATGTTGTGAATAACGAAGTATTGATGATGGCGTACATGAACCGTGAAGCACTGCAACTTTCGCTAGAGACTAAAACAGCACACTACTTCTCCCGCTCAAAACAGCGCATCTGGAAAAAAGGTGAAAGCAGCGGACATACGCAGAACATTAAATCTTTTTCTCTTGATTGTGACAATGATACGCTACTAATCAAGGTAGAGCAGGAGGGTGTTGCTTGTCATACGGGTCGCCGTTCATGCTTTTTTACCGAACTACAAAGCGGCGAAAGCAACTCTGAAGTTGAAGTCAATACTAATGCAATGTATGGTGTTATTGATACGCTCTACCACACTATTTTAGAGCGTAAAAATGCCGACCCGTCATCATCTTGGACGGCAAAACTTTTAAGCAAAGGTGACAATGCCATCTTGAAAAAAGTGGTTGAAGAAGCGGGTGAATTCTGTTTCGCTGTCAAAGACAACGATGAGAAAGAGATTATTTATGAATGTGCTGATCTGACCTACCATGTTCTCGTCGCTCTTAGTGCTAAAAACATCTCACCTGATCGTGTTAAACAGGAGCTCTTACGTCGAAGCGGTATCAGCGGTATCGACGAGAAAAAATCCCGTAAAACATGAAAGAAAAAATTACCGCCTTTATAGACCAGCTCCTCATTTACGACTACGCTCTTTTTGGCGGTGTTATTCTACTGTTTATTCTTTTTCTCATTTTAGCAATCTTGTTACGAAAAAAAATAGGACTCTCCATTACTTTGGTACTCTTCTCGTTTATGCTTCTTATTTTAGGTCCAACAATAGGCTACACTCAGCTGCATCAATTTTTGTTTAAGACTACAACTACTATCACTGAGGTCAGAGAGTTAGAGTTTTCACAAGCACTTGTAGTTAAAGGTGAAGTGAGCAATGCATCCAATAGAGAATTTTCTACATGTAAAATCACTGCTAACATCTTTAAAGTATCCGGTAATCAATATGTAGATATGCTCTATCCGCTCAATCCATTTAAAAAAATGTCGATAATAGAAGATATTAATCTCTCTGCCGGTGAGAGTTATGAATTTAAAATGATAGTAGAACCGTTCACCTACTCCAAAGAGTACAATCTATCTATAGGAGCGAACTGCAGATGATGACCCATTTTACAATTTGGCACTATCTTGTCTCTCTTGTCGTCTTTTTGCTTTTTCTTATTGTTGTCATTATCTCATTTCGAGGCAGCAATAAAAAACTTCGCTTTTCTATGATTTTTTCTGGATTTATTTCACTTGTACTAGTTGCTGCATTTTTAATGATGGCGCTGGATAAATACACCAAAAAAGTACAAGTCACCTCACTGAAAAACACCAGAATACTCTCGCTAGAGAAGATACAATATACCGGAATTGTCACGAATGTAGGAAACTACACTATTGGAAAAGTTGAATTAGAGATTAAATTAGTAAATAAAGGTCATGTTACCGGGAATGTTAAAGGAGGAAGCTTCTACAAACCGAGTGGTATGGGTGACTTTTTATCAAATATTTCTAAAAAGAAGGACAAACCGCAAACACTACTTATGACTTTTGTTATTGCCAAAGATCTTGAAGCAGGAGAAGCTAGAAGCTTTAAAGTAACGATGCCTTATCCGCCTTATTTCACTTCAACCGCAGACTTTACGAGAGTATTTGCTCACTAGATACAAAAAGTTAGTATTTCAAACCTTCTTGCCTTAATTTCACATTAATATGTTTAAGCTGAGCATTTTTATCACGACACCAAAGCGGTGCTATTAATGAATCATCTGAAATTCCGGCAGTTATTCGCTGAACACTGATATGCTCAGGCTTTATCTTAAGTGATTCAACCAGTACTTTTATGTAATCCTCTTCGCTAATAGGCGTGAATTCACCACGGGCGTACTCATTTGCTAATGCCGTACGCTTAACCACATAAAGCGGATGATATTTGACAGAATCAATTCCCCACCCATAAGCAGTTTTTGTTGAATTTAACATCATTTCTTTACTCTCACCGGGAAGACCAAATATTAGATGACCACAAACATTAAGACCATAAGCCTTGGACTTTTTTATCCATGTTTTAACATTTAGAGCATCATGTCCACGATTGATTCGCTCTAATGTTTCATCATAAATTGACTGAATCCCAAATTCAATCCAAATCTCTTTCTTTTGTGAAAGTTCTGCTAAATAAGAGAGTGTCTCATCCGTGACGCTATCGCTTCGTGTGCCAATGCTAAGACCGATGACATCATCAAAACTGAGAGCTTTTTCATAAAGGGCTTTTAAAGTAGGTAGCGGTGCATAAGTATTGGTAAATGATTGGAAATAGACTAAGAATTTTGTAGCTCCATAATCACGTCTAAGACGGGCACTCATTGATTCAAACTGAAGCTGGAGCTGTAAAAGTTGTTTCTCTAAGTTGGGATTGGCTTGCGACTCTAAGTTAAGATGAAAACCTTTGAGCGGTTTCACTTTATCTAAACTGGGACTAAAAGAGTCATTTTCACAAAAAGTACATCCGCCAACAGCAACACTTCCATCAATATTTGGACAAGTAAATCCCGAAATAGAGATGGGCACCTTATAAACTTTGGTAGCAAATTTATCTTTTAAGTAGCTACCGTAGGTATAAATCTGTTTAAGTTTCAACAGGTGCCTTTATACGATATATTCACCTGTAAAACAGGCGGTACAGTAGTTAGATTCAGTGGCATGAACACTGCTTAGCAGCGCATCATTACTTAGATATGCCAACGAATCTGCTTCAATATATTTACAAATCTCATCACTGCTCATATTAGCAGCAATTAGCTTCTCTTTATCAGGTGTATCTACCCCGTAATAACATGGATCCGTTGTCGGCGGTGACGAAATACGCATATGTACTTCAGCTGCGCCGGCATCTTTAAGCATTCTAATAATACGGCGACTTGTGGTTCCTCGAACAATAGAGTCATCAATAACAATAACACGTTTGCCTTTAATCATCGAAACTATAGGTGAGAGCTTCATCTTTACTTTAAGATCACGCATCTCTTGTGTTGGTTCAATAAAGGTACGTCCAATATAGTGATTACGCATAATTCCCATCTCAAATGGAATTCCACTTTCTTGGGAATAACCAATAGCTGAAGGTACTCCACCATCAGGAACCGGAATGACTAAGTCCGCTTCAATCGGTTTTTCTCGTGCAAGTGCAACACCCATATTTTTTCGCATTTGGTAGACATTTTGACCATAAACATCAGAATCAGGTCGTGCAAAATAAACATATTCAAAAATACAGTGTTTTGGTATCGGCTCAAAAATTTTAATGGACTGTGGTGCTTTATCTTTCTCAAAAACAAGCAGTTCACCCGGTTCAACATCACGAACAAACTCTGCACCAATCAAATCAAAGGCACAGGTCTCTGATGCAACGACATAACCATCACCGACACGCCCAAGGCTAAGCGGTCTAAAACCGTGTTGATCACGCATAGCAAACATTTTAGTTCGACTTAAAAAGACTAAAGAATATGCTCCCTCAATTTTTTTAACGGCATCAATAATACGATCAAGCAGTTTATCTTCATCGCTTTTAGCGATGAGATGAATCAGATTTTCTGTATCCATAAAAGTCTGAAAAATAGCACCTTTTGAGATTAACGAATCACGTACTTCTTGAGCATTAGTGAGATTACCGTTGTGAACAATCGACATCTCACCTAAATCATACCGTGCAAATACCGGTTGTGCATCTAAAATAGAGTCATCGCCGGCAGTTGAGTAGCGCGTATGCCCAATGGCCATATTTCCTTGAAGAGTGTTTAACTTCTGTTCATCAAAAACTCGGGTGACTAAACCTCTTTTTTTAATGGTACGAAGTTTTTTTCCATCACTGCTGCTGATTCCAGCTGCTTCTTGACCGCGATGTTGCAAAGCATGTAATGAAAAGTACGTTAATCTTGAAGCTTCTTTATGGTTAAAAACACCTACAACTGCACATTTTTCATTGAGTGAACGTTCCACTATAGTTCCTTAATTAAGTTCTAAACAATCAGAGATTGAGTAAAGTCCATTTGGCTGAGACTGAAGCCATTTAGCCGCTCGAATAGCGCCTTTTGAGAAAGTATTTCGACTCGTTGCAGTGTGGTTAAGTTCAATAAATTCACCATCATTGTAAAAACCTACCGTATGACGACCGACAATGTCACCGCCGCGTAGTGCCATCACCGCAATCTCATCTTTAGTTCGTGCTCCAATAATGCCATTACGTCCACTCACACGCACCGTATCCAAATCAAGATTACGTCCTGCTGCAGCGGACTCAGCTAATGTTAATGCCGTACCGCTTGGCGAATCTTTTTTATGGCGATGGTGCTGTTCCACAATCTCAATATCAAAACCATCGAGTGTTGATGATGCAAGGTAAACTAACTTATTTAAAAGTGCCACACCCAAAGACATATTGGTTGCATAAAGAATGGGCATGTTTTGGCTTGCTTCTTTAAGTAGGTTCATCTGATGCACGTTAAGACCTGTTGTACCAATAATCAAAGGTACCGGATTTTTCAGTGCCTCTTCTAAAAGTACCTGTGTCGCTTCAGGAGTTGAAAAATCAATCACTAACTCAGAGCCTTTGACAAAGGTCTTCATATCATTTGTTGCTAACACTGACGGATCTAAAGGGAAGTCTAACGCATCATATACATGGACACACGCTAAAGAGATATCCTCTTCTATTTTAATATCTTCAATAAGCAGTCGTCCTACTCTACCTGTTGCACCAAACACACCTACTCTTAGCATCTCTAACCTTTTATGAATTTATCTTCTCATCAACATATGAAATAACCTGAAGTGCCGCTATAGCACCGTCACCCGCAGCTGAAACAACCTGTTTTGGTGCTTCTATACGCATATCACCCGCTGCATAAAGCCCCGGAGTTGATGTTGCCATGCTTAAATTTACTTTCACTTCGCCCTGCTCGCTCATATCGCATAAGAATGAACCGTCAGCTTGCTTTAATACCCCATTATTCACATCATTACCGACAAAGGTAAAGACACCTGGTACTTCAATATCACGTATTGAACCGTCTTTAAGTGTAACTTTAATTCCTGTCACGCCCATAGCATCACCATAGACCTCTTGAGGAACCGCATTAAGTACTAACTCAATATTTTCAGTTGACTTAAGACGCTCAACCGTATTTGGAGCTGCACGAAATTCATCGCGGCGATGTACCATATAAACTTTTGAACAAATTTTTGCTAAATGAAGTGCTTCTTCAAGTGCCGTATCACCACCACCAATAACAACGACCTCTTTGCCTTTATAGAAAAAACCGTCACAGGTTGCACAAGTACTCACACCCCGTCCAAACAGCTCATTTTCTCCTGCAAAACCAGCACGACGCGGTGTTGAACCGGTACAGACAATAACACTCATTGCCTCTTCACTCGTTCCATCGCCCTTGGTAATAATGAAATTACCTTCAGCATTTTTACTCACATTGGTAACTTCAACCATCTCATGCTTCAGACCAAATTTTTGACACTGCTCGGGCCATGGCATCATTAAGTCCATACCCGTAATCTCACCTGTTACTCCCGGATAGTTCTCAATCTCAGAACTCTGTGTAATCTGACCGCCGGGCATTCCTTTTTCAAACATCGTAACATTCTCTAAACCACCGCGCGTCGCGTATAGACCTGCAGTTAAACCTGCCGGACCACCACCAATAATTGCACAATCAAGCATTATAGCTCCTCAATATTTTTTGATAATTTTTTCAATGTATCTAATTCGCGTATCATACTATCTTGTTTATAAAGCTTGTCTTTGCTTTTTTTGATAATAAAGACCGATGGGGATTTATAAATATTGAACCTCTGAATTAATTTTAACATCGTATTGGTTCCACTTCTAAGGAAAATAACATTCTCATTGGAACTAAAACGTTGTTGGTAATAATCTATTGCAATTATAGGGTAAGAACTCTTAGAGTTTTTAATATGTTTCATCGTATCGGGAGATTTAGAGCTAAAAAAGACAACAATGTAACGATCTGCTGTTGGAGTGAAAATTTCTGTCTGGGAATAAAATACCCACTCCTCAAAATTAATAAATTTATATTCTGAAAATTTGTAGTTAAAGTAAGCAAAGGCAGCGGCTATCATCGCCGCACCAAAAAAAGAGGCTAAAATGGTACTAAGAGAGAAGAGACCGCCTCCCCGTCTTGCCACCGTTTAAGCCTTGTTAATTAAAGAAGTGAATTTAGTTTATCTTCAAATGCCTGTTTTGAAGCAGCACCAACCATCTGATCTACTAACTCACCGTCTTTGAAGAACATAATAGTAGGAATTGAACGAATACCGTACTTAACACCGATATCTTGCTCTTCATCAGTATTTACTTTACAGATATTTGCTTTACCGTCATACGCTTCAGCTAACTCTTCAATAACAGGAGCGATCATACGACACGGTCCACACCATGGCGCCCAAAAGTCTACTAGAGATACGCCTTCTTTTACTGTTGCTTCGAAATTTGCTGAAGTTAATTCGATGTATTTAGCCATTGTTATTATCCTTGATTTAAATTATTTCGTTAATTATACCTATGGTTTCTTAATCAAAAAGTAATCTATTACTAAAATTACATACCCTAAGCTATCTAAGCACCTTTAATCTTGTGATAATTCAACATGGTAAGTATCTCTATCTGCCCAATGCAATTCTTCATCACCCCAATTGCTATAAAATATTATTCTTCTACCATCTGGGCTGACATTTCCAAGAGAGCTATGCCCTACATTATGTGTCTGTGCAAAACGATTAACAATGTGATTTTCTGCTCCCGTATAATCAAGTTTTATAGCAAACACTTCTCTGTTATCATCCGCATTGGTACTAGCATAACACCAGCCTCTACGGTCGTAATTTCGACATGAAATATGACCACCATTGTACTTATCGGGTAATAGGCGTATGCTATAGCCATCATGGAGCCGATATATCCAAATACCTCTATTAGCTCCAAATTCAAACTGTACATAGACCTCATCACCATTTTCATCAATTCCCAAGTCACCATGCCCTGCATTTGATGCTAAAGTTCTTACAAGGTTCAAGTTTAAATTGTACTGATCTATTTTACCACCTGAACTCATTAGTATATGATTTCCCAAAGGTGAAACTGACATCCAATCAAACACTTGTCCCTCATCAGGCCAGAGTGCATCAGCAAAATCTTCAGTAGCTTTTATAACATCTAACTGTATGTCATAAACAATGGCAGTTAGATGATCTGAATCAATTTTTCGTGCTGCAAAAACAACATACTTATCATTAAAATCAATATTTCCTTCATATTTTCCTAAGGTAAATTTTTCATAATCAGCTCCATTTTCAACTGCAAAATTATGTACTAAATCATAGCTTATATTATTATTGGCTCTATTAATTGTACCTTTCCAGAATTGGCTATTCCAAACTCCATAAAAAACATTTGGTTGTACATTTGACCACTTCAGTTCTGACATGGCACCGTTAATATCATACAACTCACCTAAAACATTTGTACCACTAGTAATTCCTAACTCTTGGAATGTATTGGCATCATATAGTCTGTAATGCAGTCGTATCATGGTCATATCACTATTCCAAGCCTGCGTTTTAGGGTAAGGATGCGCATTACCTCGAGAGTATCTGTCACCATCATCATTTTGAGTAGGTGTATCATTTTGATTTATTCTATCGGTAAGTCTTGTAATAGTAGTATTAAACTCAGCATCAAGAACTGACTCATTATGAGCTGGGTTTGCTACGGTATTATTGGTTGCAATCGCACTAAAGTTACTTGAAGGAGGATAGCCATCTATTAAGCAGTGCTCAATATCATTCTCATCAAAATTATAACCATCACAAGGATAGGCATAACTATCTTTTGCTTTGACTACTTGAATTCCAAAACCACCATTATAAGGGTCATCATTACCAACTTCTAAAGCGACTCTTTGTGCTTCACGATTGTTAACGTCTTTAAAAGTATATTTCATGAGTGCATCAAGTGGTTTTAGTATGCCTTCCATGTCACTATAGGCTCTACTCCCGTAAGGATAACTATGATTTGCATCAACAAAAATTTGATAATCTTTTTTTGCCTCATCAATAGAGTCTAAAAGGTAAAATTCACTTAAAGGTATTCGTGCATCAGTACCACTATTATCATTGTTTCCACCTACTCCATACTGCTGAATCACCACATTGGTATTTGATGGGAGTGTTTTCATATCTGATTTGTTCATGTCAAAAGCGAACCATGGTTCAATAGAGAAAATAAATCTTCCATTATCTCCCCAACCTTTAATATTGCTCAGTTTATCGAGTATATTAAAAACATGTCCACCACCCATAGAGTGCCCAATAACCCCTATTTTAGCAGTGTCAATGTAAGGAGCAACTTCTTCATGCTCTGCCATAGTAATAAAGTCTTCAATCATATCTACAGATGAGAACTTCTTTTCATCTTTAGCATACACAACACTGTAGCCATGACTCGCTATAAAACGTAATAGTGACTCATAGTCAGTATGCTCAACTGAATCCCAACCTGGTGCAAAGAAAATGACAGGAGTAGGATGTGTTGTGTTAATATCACTAGGAAAATAGACTGTAGTTTCAGACACTTCCTCATTCCACGGCTCAGCTACATTATGAGTTCCAACTTTTCCAAAGTTCTGTTTTGAAATAATTGAAGGCAGTATTGCCATAGAGTAGTAATCTAAAATATCTGCTACTAGCACAAGTGGCAGAAAAATGAAACTCATTATAATTTTAAACATGTTGTTTCCTTCCCCTATGCTAACAAGAAAGTATTAAGAACATAATTATATTAGAAAGTAATATTTTCTAAAAGCTCAATATTTTTTGGAGTGACAATGGCTACATCAATGCAGTATGAGGCATCTATGGTTTTCTTTTTCATGTAAACTTCAACGGTTCTTAAAATTCTCTGGATTTTTTTAGGTGTTACGTTTTGTACTGCCAACTCATAATTTTGGGCACTTTTTACTTCTATAAAATGGAGTAGATTTTCTTTTGTTGCAATAATATCAATCTCACCAAAACGACTGTAAAAGTTTCGTTCTACAATCATAAAGCCTTGCTCTTGCAAGAATTTACATGTAGTTTCTTCTGCAACATTACCTTTGGCACGACTCAAAGGTTGATTACTTCTACTTTAACCGATTTAAATGCCGCAGTTAAAATCAGCTCATCACGTTTATCGCCAAAAAGTGCATTGATCTTTGACTTGGAGTGGTGAAAAGTTACAAACAGTGTCTTAGGCTGTACTTTGTCGGTCAGCTTCACCGTCAGTGGTGTAGTCTGACCAAACTCTGTTTTTAAAATGACCTGCTCGCTTGTAAAATCAGCCGCATCCTCTTCACAAACCAGTAAAATATCTTCATCATAACGTTTATTTAGCGACTCACTCTGCTTGGTCTGTGCCGCATTATTATACTGTGCGAGTGTACGACCGGTGGTGAGGTGGTAACCCTCAAGTGCATCCTCTAAAATCTCATGAATCATACCGCGTTCTTGGTACTGATGGTAGTGGAATTCTCCTAAACCATCGGGTGTTCTAAAATCAAGCAGGTGTAGAATTGGCGTATCTTCATTGTAAACCGGCCACTGCAATCCGCGTTTACGGTGACGCTCTAACCTGAGATATGATGCGCCACTGTAACGTTGGTGTGCCGTTTGACGCACCTCATCCCACACTTCAGAACTATTTTGATAGTTATAACTGCCGCCAAGTTTGTTGTCTAGCATCTGAATCACTTCCCAATCATCCGGCAAATCACTTTGAACCAGCGGTTGCGAAAGGTGTAGCCGACGCATTGCATTGACATAAACACCCGTCTTCTCATACGCCGATTTTACCCCAATGACAATATCGGCACGCTGCGCGATATCAGTCATAAAAAGCTCTTGTACAACAATAAGTTCAAGCTGATCCATTGCATCATTAATTTTATTAATGTTAGGATGAATATGCATAATATCTTCACCCATATTGTGCAGTGATTTAATACTGCCGCCAAGCATTGCATCAACAAGTTCTGGTGTCATTAATCCTATCTCTTTAGGCACTTGATAATCCGGGTCATAATAAGGAAGACAACCCATATCACATGCTCCTTGAACATTGTTTTGACCACGAAGCGGCATTAATCCGGTACCTGTTTTTCCAATATTGCCCGTTAAAAGCGATAAGTGTGTAATTGCCATAACAGCGTACGAGCCATCAAGATGTTCGGTGATGCCAAGTCCCCAAAAAATCATGGAGTTTTTCACCGCATATTCACGTGCAATATTTGGAATGAGTTTAGCTAAATGCTCATAGCCCGGCATCTTTTTAAAATAATCAGGGTTTGCATAAGAATCATTCATTATTTTGTCTTTATACTCTTCAAACCATTTCGTACGGGTTGCGATAAACTCTCTGTTGTAAAGCTCCTCTTCAATAATGACATACGCCATCATATTTAAAATTAAAAGATTTGCTTCATGCGGAACAATCGCTTTGTGTTTGGCATACTTCATTAGCTTAATGTCACGTACATCAATAACCGCCAAATGGTTATGCTGACGCGCCGCTTCAATCATACGGTTAGCTACAATCGGGTGAGCTTCGGTGGTGTTAGAGCCCATCACAATGATGAATTTTGTCTCATAAATATCGTTGTAAGGATTGGTTGCAGCACCTTCACCAATGGTAGTACGCATCCCTTTAAGACTTGGGCTATGACAGACGCGCGCGCAGTTATCAACATGTGGGGAGCCCAACGTATGACGGGTATATTTTTGAAACAGGTACGCACTCTCACATGAAGTTCGCGCCCCGCCAATAGAGCAGAGACTATGACGTCCATATTTCTCTTTAATCTCTTGCATCTTCATGCTCGCAGCAGTTGTGGCACTCTCAACATCACACTCATACCATGCATTGTCGTAGTCACGCAGTGAGGGGGCAACAACATCTTTAATATGCGGATTTTTCTCTAAAAAACTTTTTTTAATCCGAGGGATTCGAATGCGCTCATCAGACGCAACAAAATCGTACCCGTACTTCCCTTTAATGCAAAGCTTCCCTTGTGAAACATAGCCATCCGGTGATGCAAAAATCTTCTGAATTTTGTTATCTTTAACTTGAGCAACAATATCACACCCTACGCCACAGTATGTACATACACTTTCAATCTCTTTTACATTTGCATTCATCTTAATACCCGTTTTTAAAATTAACTGAGTTTACACTCTTATCTCTTAAAAATTGCAAAGTCATCTCTCTTAATACATGTCAAGCTAACTTTAATATTAAATCTGACAAAATATTTAAAAATAAATTCTGT
>CAYZUN010000042.1:0-16853 GCA_964481625.1 uncultured Sulfurimonas sp. | reverse complement strand
TTTTATTCTTTTCTTTTTCTAAATGGATCACGCAGATCTTTTACATAAATGAGGTTAATGCCCTGCCCTGTCTCTTTGACATCGACATCTAGCCGGAGCCATCGGTTGAGTTTGTATTGCAATATGGCACTGAATTTAGAGTCATTTTTAAGTAAAATTCGTAACTTGTCACTAACACGTGTGCCTACTTCAAATCCTAAAGCACCGCTTTCACTGCTAATAATATTTAAAGTATCAACATGAATACCGGTAGTATCACCAATCATCTGCTTAAGTCCCGCTCCTAAAATGAGGTTTGCGGCATCAGCGCCGCTAAACTCATCTCCTCCCCCTTCAAAAGCATCATTTGCAGGGGTTCCAAAAATAAGATAACTCATAATATCATTCTGACTCAATGCCGGCGTTGCACTAAAGAGCAGAACCGGATCTTCGAGTGTATTGGTAATGTAGATCTGAATCCGTTTGAAATCAACATCATGAAGTATGTTTAAGTCCAAATAGGGATTAATCGGTGAGTCTCCTCCAAAGTAGAGTTTGCTAGGTTCAATTTCAAACACTTTATCTGAAAGAGTTGCCTTGCCTTTGATAACCTCTGCCATACCAAGTAAAACGAGTGGTGCATTAAGCTCTTTCCATAAGGTAAAATCTGTTTTTATGTTTAAATCAATATCATGAGCTTTGTAGCGTAGAGGTTTTTGTGATGTTACGTGGACATTAACAAAGAATTTTGACTCTTTTGGGGCTCGTACATCTTGTAAAATAATAATGTCATCATCTTGCATCATGTAGCTTTTTGACGGGTAGTATTTAATGAGACCCTCAAGCAACTTTACCTCTCCCTCAATATTAATATTTTTTGATGTATCTGTTACAATCGTAAGATCAACTGCAGCTTCGAGTTCAGCTTCTTTCCCTTTATAATAAAATCCATTACTGTACAACTTCATATCTATATGGCTACTCTTAATGTCATAAAGACCCGATAGTTTTAAGTTCTCATAAATCCAAAACTCTTTTACATGTAAATTTTGATTGTCATCAAGATAGAGCTTAGAGTCTCTTTTGGAGTTCACATTATGCTCAAGCATCGTAATATTATACTCATCAATGGTAAGTAGATTATCTTCAAAGAGAAGCTTCATTGATGAGTTATGTCCGAAGTTTATGGTTTGTGAATCACTTTGAGCTACATACCATGGTACTTCTATATGACTCTCAACCTTAATGCCATCATCTATGGTTACGGTACTTTTGGTAATGAGCTCGGCATCATAATATTCAAACTTCTTGTAATGCAGTGGAGTAATGGAGCTGACAAGTTCATAAACTGATGCAATATGTTTATTGATATGCAGTGTGGTTACAGCGTCACTATGTTTCCCTTTAATATCAAAACGACTTGTTTTGTAGCTTCCCCAACCGTTAATTTTTTCTGCTCTTTTAAAAAGCGTTATGTAAACCTCATTAGATTTAAGTGCAAGCATCCCCTCTTTGTCTTTGTTGTAGTGGGCAACAAAATTCATTGGGAAAAAGTTTTTGGTTTGAATATCACTCCATTGCTCAGACTCTTCATTAACATTGACATTACCTTGAGCTAGTAACTGAGCATCATCATATTGAAATGATGTATTAAATACCGTAGTAGCATCACCAATCGTAGCATAGCCCGTAACTTTAAGTGCTTTTTCTATGCTGATATTGGCATCGACGGAGGCATCGACATTACGATTGTGAAGTATTTGAGGAAGTGATTTTAAGAAATTTGTAGAGAGCTTTGTTGTATATGCTCTGAGTTGAAAATGTTTCATATTACTGCTGCTAAGAGTGCCACTAAGAGCTCCTGAATGCGAGTGAATTTCGGCATCAAGCTGCATTTGATTCAGATGTATATTGGCTAAATATTTTGTTTCAGGGAGTTGGTAGTTAGAGTGCAGTAATTCAAGTGCAATATTAGTGCTGTAGTTACCATCAAAAGAAGCTTTGAGCTGCTGCTGCACACTTAGGTTAACCTCATCGTTATTAAGCAGGTATGTAGCATTAATATCAATACTTTTTTGTGCATAAACATAATCTACTACAGCTTTCATCTCATTAATAGCAATGTTGCCCTGCTTAAGAGCAATATGCTTAATGGGAACCGTTGCATGAAATTCCTTTGCAGATGCATGTGAGACTTCAATATTAAACGTTGCAGGAATGGACTGAAATGGTTTTAAATACTCTTTGAAATAACTTTTATTTAAAGTGCTAATACTCTTACCGCTAAAGATACTCTTGCTAACTGAGCCCAAGAGTTTAAGTGTTACATATTGGGTCTTTACTTTAGCATTTAAGCTATTTACATGTAGATGTGCTGCATCAAAAATGCTATTTTGCATAGTGGCATCAATAACAATGGTTTCGCTAGTAAGAAGTTCAAGGTTTTTAACATTGAGATGATTGAGAGTGATTTTTGGCAGAGTGAAACTATCGCTGCTGTTGTTGTCCTTAGGTTCAAGTTGATTCAAATCTATTTTGGCATTTTCCAGCTGTAGTTTTTCAATGGTAATGCCATGAAGTAAAATATTAAGAAGATCAAACTCTATTGAGGCTTTTTTAGCTTTAAATAGTTTTTTATAGCTGAGGTTCTCAATACTAAATCCGCTGTAAAACGTACCTTGGAGATTGCTGTAGTGTATATCTGAATTTTTAAGTACAATCTCGGCACTCTTGCTTAATGCCAGTGGATGAAACAGTAGTATTAACAGTATTAACAGCAAGATAAGCAGAGCTAAAACAAGCCAACGTATCTGTAAGTAGACCTCTTTTATCAAAACAGTTCCCCGATATGAAAGTGGACTGCATATTGATTAATATTAGAACTGTCAACCCCAATATCAAGGGCGATAGGACCAATAGGTGTCACATATCTAATCCCCACACCAAAACTGACATAAGCCGGATCATAATCACTACTGTCGATATTGCCAATAAGTGTCGTATCGCTAAAGAGTACTCCTCGCACATTTCCTGTGATTGGAAAGCGGTACTCGAGTGTTCCTTCAGCAACATTTGAAAAACCAACAGGGTTACCATTAATATTTTTAGGGCCTAGCATACGGTAGCTATAAGCTCGATTACTGTTCATACCTCCGGCATAAAATCGGTACGATGCTGGGATGGCTCCGTCAAATATTCTAATGGAGCCGAGTTTCGCACGTGCTGCTAAAACAGAGTTTCCCATGTTGTGAATGTAACCGCCGTTAAGCTCATATTTCAAATATGTTGCATCAGAGAAGAAAGATTGCAGTGATCCGGAGAGATCTGTCTTAATAAAATAGCCTTTTGTCGGGTCTAAAAACTTATCTCTGACATCATAACGCCACCCTAACAGCAGTGATGCAATGTAAAGATCACTGTTTTTAAAAATAGCATCATCTTTAGAGTCATAGGTAATGGCATGATCATATTTAATCCCTTCAAAAAAGGTGTGCGGTTTTTTAAATTGGTTCATGTAAAGCGTCTCATAGGTGCTTCGCTCTTTATAACCCTCAAACCTCTCATCAACGTAACCAATTTCTACACCAAGCATATTTTGATTTTGAAAGGGCATTGAGTAGGTGCTTACAATGCTTCTTTTGATATCGGAATATCTTCCTTTGAGTGAGAGTGTTTTTAAATCAGAGAGAAAGTTTCGATGTTTTATTCCCATTGAAAACTCAAACCCTTCATCACTGCTATAACCTATACCGGTATTGAAGCGTACCGGCTTTTCATGCTCTTGTACACTAATATGCACCGGTACAATACTCTTTTGTCGCTCACTCACATCAATGAGAACTTTTGCAATACCCTCTTGAGCATAAAGAGAATTGTAGCTTTGTCGTATCAGCTCAGTTGAGTAACGCTCCTTCTCATTAAACTTGAGAAAGGATCTGATAATATCACTATGAATCGTTTCAGGAGAGCTAATGGTAATATGACCAAAATAGCATCGATCATTGGGTGCTATCATGTAGAGAATATAAGCACTGTCTTCTTCGATATCAATCCAGCTTTTAGCGTCAACATCGACATTGCAGTAGCCTTTGTTGATGTAAAATTTTTTGACTGTTTTTTTGCTTTGGCTAAAGAGTTCGGCATCAAATACCATTTCATTCTCAAAGGGAATAATATCGCTTATATCAAGTTTAGATACCATTTCAACATTTTTAATAGTAATAGGACGATTTTCAAGAATTGTGATTATCACACCGGTTGCATTATGCTCATTTGAGGTGATGCTGGTATGGTAGTAACCTTTAGATTTATAGTAACTTTTAAGATACGCTACAGAGAGTTCACGTGTTTTAGGATCAATGGAAGGGCTGCTTTTCCAAAATTCAAAAAAGAGCGGTACCTCAATTTCAAGCGCTTCATAAAGAGCATTACTCTCAATTGCATGGTTGCCTTGAAAGGTTAAGGGTACTTTTTCGGCGTTAAGAAGAGCAATAGAAATTAGAAAAAAAAGTAAATACTTCACTTTAAAGAAACCACCATAAATATTTACACTATTATAGTAGGTTTGTGCGAATGGTCTTATAATAGTTTTTCAAACTCACACGGGGGTAACGGTCTGCTTTTATAATAGCCCTGATAATAGGTGCATTCATGCTCCTTTAAAAATTCAAGCTGTTCAATCTGCTCAATTCCTTCAGCTAAAATTTGGTATCCCATAGCCGTTCCCATGGCAATAATTGCCTTAACAATTGCCATATCGTCACTTTCATAAGGAATATCATCAATAAAACTTTTATCAATCTTTAAAATATCAATAGGAAATCGTTTCAAATAGCTGTATGATGAGTACCCTGTTCCAAAGTCATCAATAGCGAGGCGTATGCCTTTAGCCCGTAGAGCATGTAACATAGCAACTACCTCTTCTTCACGCCGCATCATGGCACTCTCAGTTAATTCTAAAGTAAGTTTTTCGGCATTAAAACCACTTTCTCGTAGTACATTGTCCAGTAATTTTGAAAGATCTTGGTGATGTATCTGATGCGCTGATACATTCACAGATATATGTAAATTATGACCGTTGTCTAGCCACCGCTTTCCTTGTTTACATGCTTCAAACAGTACCCATTCGCCAATGTCGCTAATGAGACCTGTCTCTTCAGCCAAAGGTATAAATTTGTCTGGCGATATCATTCCAAATTCTGGGTCATTCCATCGTATTAACGCTTCAGCACCGATGATTCGTCCCGTTTTCATATGAACTTGCGGTTGATAATAGAGCTCAAATTCACAATTGTCCATAGCTCTGCGCAGTCGATTCTCACACATAATACGATCTCTAGCAGCCTTTGTAAGTTCATCGGAATAATATGCGAAGGTTGAACGTCCTTCGCTTTTAGCTTTATAAAGTGCGGTATCGGCATATTGAAGTAACTTTTGTGCGCTGTCGCTGTGTTGTGGTGCAATGACAATTCCAACACTTGCACCAATATGAATTTCCAATTTATTAGAGAGTTGGTATGGCTGTGAGAGCACTTCAATCATCTCTGAGGCAACCTGCGCGGCATCCTCTTTCCTGCTAATATGTTCTAAGACCAGTGCAAACTCATCACCGCCTAAGCGTGCAATGAGATCTCCTTTACGAATGCGCTCAACAAAACGTACGGTTACTATTTTAAGCAGTTCATCACCGGTGCTATGTCCAAAACTGTCATTAACATCTTTAAAGTGATCCAGATCAAATAGTAGCAGTGCAATGGTACGGTCATTTCGTGTCGCCATGTGAATCGATTTTTGTAAATGTGACAAGAGAAAAGAACGATTGGCTAAACCGGTGAGAGAGTCAAAATTAGCAAGGCGCTCTAACTCCTCTTCATAAAGTTTTCGTTTCGTAATGTCTTGCACTGTTCCTACGGCTGATACTAATTTATTATCAGTATCAACTTGCAGTCTTGCTCTTTCACGTACCCATTTGATGGTCTCGCCAATAATGATACGATGGTCAATCTTATATAATGAGCCTTGAAGTGCAGCATTCCATGCCTGTTTTACATTGTCACGATCATCAGGATGAATAGCCTTTAAAAATGACTCATAATCTAACTCGGTACTAATTTCAATATTAAATATACGGTAACACTCATCAGAGCATTTTAAAATACTATTTGTAACATCAAGGCTCCAGCTCCCGACATGAGCCAATGCTTGCGCTTCATTAAGATCACTCTCTTTTTGTTTTAAGGCATCTTCACGTTTGTTTCGTTCACGCAGTAGTTTTTTATTATCATCTACTGCCGTTAAATCAGCATTTTTTTTATCAATAAGATCAACTAAAAAGTTAAAGTAAGCATCATGTATTGCCTTGAGAATATTATTGCGATTAAGTATACCAATGACATTATTGCTATCATCAACAACAACGAGTTGATGTGTACCGTGTTCCTCCATCATCGTAGCAGCTTCTTTTAGTGACATAGATTTTAAAACAGGCTGCATATCACTGTGTTTCATACTGCCAACGATCGCTTTATTACTAAAGTTTTCATGCATGCAACAGTATGCAATATCACGCTCATTTAACATTGTTTTTGCTTGTTTGTTATGAATCACAATGGCACAATTACACCGCTGTTCACTCATCATTTTTGCCGCTCTAGTAATTAAGGTTTGAGAGTCAATCATAAGAGGTGCTTCACTCATAGCATGTTGCACATTTTTTGATGTTGCAATATGCTCAAATCCCATTTGACGTAAAAAGTCACCTTCACTGATTATTCCTACATATAGACCATCTTTGTTAACTGCAATAAGGTGACGATAGCCTCTATTTTCCAGCAGTATATAGGCATCATGTAAGTGCATCGATTCTTGAATACAAAAAAGGTTTTGTGACATAACTTCTTTTATCAATGTGGAGATATCAATATTTTTTGCAACAACATTGAGGGCATCACGTTCGGTGAAGATTCCAATAGGAAAATTCTGCTCATCTGTAATAACAACGGAGCTAATTGCGTGCTCAGCCATTACTTCAAGAGCATCTTGAATGCAATTATTGCTTTTTAATGGCATAACATAATTAGTAATTACTACATCTATTGTGATATTTTGCATATTAAGCGATACCAAACCTACTGATTTTATTACATATAATAATAAAAATTAATTAAATAGAACCTTAAAAAAATTTAATAGTATATTTTAAAGTATCTGAAGCAGTGAAAGTGCCCCCTTATAAATTGGTTCATCAATAAAACCGAGTTCCTCATCGCTAAATCCGCTAATGCCTTCACTCTGCTTTTTTTCAAAGAGTGTTACTATTTTTTTAGCTCTGTTAATTGCTGTCTCATCAAACATAAAAATTTCATTAACACTATCGACTTGTGATGGAGAGAGGCATCCTTTTGAGCGAAAACCCATCTTTTTTTCTAAGCTTACCCAGTCTTTAAAACGTTGCGTATCGTGATATTGCTGAAATACAAACGAAACAGGCCACACACCAACACTTTTACATGTAATTAAAAAATGAGAGAGCATGTAGTGTATTGTGGGATTATTAATCTCAATTAACTCTTGTGGCAGGTTGAGATCTGCAAAGAGGTCTAAAATACCAAGGTAAAAAGTAGTCACACGCTTATGCGTTGCTAATGATGAAAGGTTTTGCCATGCCTCTTTTGTCTCAATGGAGAGATGCAGCTCAATTTCATCATCAAGTAGCTCCAATGCTCTTTGAACATCTCCAACACTCTTTACTTTGGGAATGCGAATGGCATCGGGTTGAAACGCATTTAAGTAGCGTATTTCATCCTCACCACCCTCATCTAAAGGGTTGACACGAACGACTAGCTTCTTTTTACATGTAATTAGTTGTGAGAGAAAAAAGGCGCACTGTCGTTTGAATTAAACAGCGAGACTTATTTCGGTGTGTCGTAATGCTATGGGTTTTAATTCTTTGGCGACCCCGTCTTCAAGGTTTAAAATCACACAATCTGAGCCAAGAATGTTAATTTTATTAAGATGTTTCAGATTGTGTGCTGAAAGCATGAGGGCTGATCTAAAATGCTGAAGTGAGTTGATCTGCCGAGGTTTTGGCTGCAATGATGCGTCTATTTGATCTAATGTTTGCGTGTTAAAAAACTTTTGTAATGCATCTAAGTCATTTACTATCACGCTTTTCTCCTTGATGCAGGTAAAAATAGAGTGCTCTAATCTCATCTTCAATTAAAAAGTACCGTGGCATACCTCGTTTTCTTTGTGTCATTGCACTGTAAAACTTCTCATAAGCAATGTTATTTATAGGAGGTCCGTTAAAGCTATTAAGATCATTTTTATCTTTATATTTAGCAATAATCTTACCCTCCCCTTTTTCACCGTGACAGTGATGGCACCCAATACCACGTGGTGAATAGTAGAGCTGTGTTGAATACTCCTCTTGTGTAATAAAAGAGTTCTCGGCATTTAAAAGTAGTGAAATCATCATTAAAAAAACATAGTGCATAATCTCTCTTTATCCAATTATTATCAAATTATCGGTATCATATCTAAAAAATATTCTATGGTGATTAAATGCAGATTCTTGATGGAAAAGTTCTCTCAAAAAAAATTGAAAATCAGGTCGCTTCCGAAGTTATTAAGTTAAAAGAAAGTACCGGTCGTGTACCTGGTCTTGCTGTAATATTGGTGGGACAAGATCCCGCAAGTGCTGCATATGTAGGAATGAAAAAAAAGGCGTGTGACCGTGTTGGATTTTACTCTGTTACCCATGAGATGCCGGTAGACATCTCTCAAGATGCGATTGAGCATACTA
Source organism: uncultured Sulfurimonas sp. (assembly GCA_964481625.1). Taxonomy (GTDB): domain Bacteria; phylum Campylobacterota; class Campylobacteria; order Campylobacterales; family Sulfurimonadaceae; genus QNZR01. Next base: position 8,071 of record CAYZUN010000042.1, on the reverse strand, counting down.
TTACCATGATGAACGGTAACCCTAACATCGACGGTATTTTAATTCAGCTTCCGCTGCCCTCACAAATTGATACAACAAAACTCCTGGGACTTGTTGCTCCCAATAAAGATGTTGATGGCTTTCACCCCTATAACGTAGGTCGTTTAACTATTGGACTTGAGGGCTTTGTGCCGTGTACTCCGCTAGGTGTTATGGAGCTTTTAGCTGAGTATAACATTGATGTTCAAGGAAAAAATGCTGTTGTTGTGGGCGCATCAAATATTGTCGGTAAACCGATGGCAGCACTTTTACTTAATGCCAATGCGACGGTAACCGTTGCTCATATTTATACTAAAGACCTTGCTGCACATACCAAAAAGGCAGATATCGTTCTTGTCGGTGCAGGTGTGATTAACCTCATTAAAGAAGATATGGTCAAAGACGAAGCTATTGTTATTGATATTGGTATTAACCGTAGCGATGATGGAAAACTCGTTGGTGATGTCGATTTTGACAATGTAGCACCAAAATGTTCATACATTACTCCCGTACCCGGTGGTGTCGGTCCCATGACCATAGCCATGCTCCTAAAAAATACACTACGTGCTACATCTGCACATGCGAAAGAGGCATAATTGAAAAAAAAAGCACTTGATGCTGCTCATAAAGCATATAAATTTTCCAACTCATGGACGGGAACAGTCATTATTGTTCTGTTTGTTATTTTCTTTGTTGCACAAGCCTTTAGGATTCCAAGCGGTTCTATGAAAGACTCTTTGCTTGTTGGTGATCATCTTTTTGCCAAAAAGTTTGTTTATGGCACACCGACACCACATCTGCCATTTTTAGAGATTCCCTTAATTCCCGGGACTGATGGTCATATTATTGATGGTGATGCTCCTCAGCGTGGTGATATTGTCATTTTTCGCTATCCCAACAACCATAAACTTCACTACGTTAAACGCTGTGTCGCAACTCCGGGAGATGAACTCTTTTTGCTAAAAAAAGATCTCTATCTGCATCCTGTTGAAGGAAATGATTTTATAAAAGAGAATTACAGTGAATATGAGAAGATCGAATATGTGGGTAAACTTTGGGTAAAGAACCCTTACATGAAAGATCATCCGGGTATTCATCATGATGAAAAGATTGTTGATGATGGACGCTATCCGCAGCAAATTTTTAACTTACCATTTGTTAAAGTACCTGAGAATGAATTTTTCATGATGGGCGATAATCGTGACCACTCTAACGACAGTCGTTTTTGGGGAACGGTACCTTATGGTCTTGTTGAAGGAGCACCATGGTTTATCTATTTTAGTATGGATGATAATTGGGAGATTCGCTGGGATCGAATTGGAAAGACGCCTAGCGATCTTGAAGAAAAAGATATTTTACAACGTGCTGTAGAAGAACGTATTAGAGTAGATAAAGACGATTATGGACTCTATTGAGATTCTAAAAATTGCAGCTGCAATTTTAGCGCTACTTGTTGCTATTATCGGGCATGAAATAATGCATGGCTTAGTTGCTTATGCTCATGGTGACAGTACTGCTAAAAATGCCGGTCGACTCTCTATAAATCCTATTATACACATTGATTTAGTCGGTTCCATTATTGTGCCTGCGGCACTCTATTTTATTCCGATGTTGCTTGGCACTGAAAGTGGTTTTCTTTTTGGATGGGCAAAACCTGTGCCGGTAAATATTAGGACTGTTATTAAGAGTGGCGGCTATAATGCTGCCATGCAGGTAAGTCTTGCCGGAATTGCTTACAATATATTTGTAGCAACGATTGCATCTGTTTTACTGGTTTCGCTAACACAGCCTACCAGCGCCGATTCGCTAGTGTATATATTTGCATATCTTTTTGTAATAAAGTTGATGCTCATTAATGTTGTATTGGCTGTTTTTAATCTTTTACCGATTCCTCAGTTTGATGGGGCACACTTTATGATGTACTTAAGTGCAAAATACCGATTTCATAAAGTTGCTGAGTTTTTTCAAAAAGCAGAACCTTATGGTATGATTGTCGTTGTTGTTGTGTTGATGACACCGCTGAAAGATTATCTTTTAATCTGGCCAATACAGATGATCTTAAAACTGTTAATTTCCTAAGGAATATTAGATGAAATTTTATATCGGAACTGATCATGCCGGAATTGATCTTAAAAACTATACGGTAGAATACTTAAAAGCTAAAGGTCATGATGTTGTTGATCTTGGATCTTTTACCAAAGATCGTGTAGATTACCCTGACTATGCTGTTAAAGTATCAACGAGTGTGCTACAAGACAATGGCTCGCAAGGTATTTTAATTTGTGGTTCGGGAATTGGAATGAGTATGGCAGCAAACCGGCATAAAGGTATTCGTGCAGCCCTTTGTCACGATGCTTACACTGCACAGGTAGCACGGGGACATAATGATGCAAACATTCTGTGTTTTGGAGAACGTGTTATAGGAAAAGGCGTGGTAGAGTCGATTATTGACGCATGGCTTGCAGCTGATTTTGAGACTGGACGCCACTGTGGACGTGTGGACAAAATTGAAGCGATTGAGGGTTAAGTAATGTTTTGGGAATGGTCACTTTTAACCGTTGTATCGATTGTAGCGATTTATATGTTCGTTAAGATGTTTTATTTTAAAAGCATCACTATTAAAGAACAAAAAAGCAATGACATGATGAGGCTCACGCTAAAAGAGGCAGAAGTGCTGATTCGAAAATATCAAATTCAACTGCAACGGGCACTTGGCAATGTTGATATTTTAAGTGAAGAGGTCAATAAGCTTAGAACTGAAATTAAGACATTAAAACAGAGAAATTCGCAACATCGACTCTCTAGTGACCGACTTAAAACGAAAATAAAGGAGCTTGAGGGTCGTATTGATGCCCTTATTTAATGATGCTAAATAGTAATGACAAAAAACTTATAATTAATTCAATTAGAGATATTCAGGATTTTCCGGAACCGGGAATTGTATTTAAAGATATTACAACACTGCTCAATGATGCGGAAGCTTTCTCGGTACTGATGAATCATCTGGCCAATCGTTACCAAAAGTATAACTTTGATTTTGTTGCCGGTATTGATGCTCGCGGCTTTATCTTTGGAGCGGCATTGGCGCAGATGCTCCATGTTGGATTTGTACCAATTCGTAAAAAAGGCAAACTTCCTCACCATACCTCCTCAGAGTCTTACGATCTTGAATATGGAAGTGATGCGGTTGAAATACATGTAGATGCCTTTCGAGGCATAAAGAATGCAAGAGTATTGCTTATTGATGACCTTGTTGCCACGGGCGGAACGGCAGAAGCAGCTGTTAAGCTGATTAATAGATCTAATGGAAATTGTGTTGAAGCCTGTTTTATACTTGGTCTTGATTTTCTTGATGGTCAAAAAAAGATAGAAGACCTTACTAATGTTTATACCATTATAGGAATTGATTAATGTACATACCTACGCCATCTCGGTTTGATCCGGACAGTAACGGACATTTCGGTATTTTTGGAGGACGTTACGTTCCGGAGACGTTAATGCCCTCACTCCTTGAACTTAATGATAAGTATGCAAAAGTCCGCTTTGATGAAGCATTTTGGAGTGAAGTCGATTACTACTTAAAAGATTATGTCGGTCGCCCTTCGCCACTGTATTTTGCACAAAATATTTCTGATGAACTGGGAGCAAAAGTCTATTTTAAACGTGAAGACCTAAACCATACCGGTGCACATAAAGTCAATAATGTCATCGCACAGGGATTAATGGCAAAACGCCTTGGTAAGAAAAAAGTAATTGCTGAGACAGGGGCGGGACAACATGGTGTTGCAACGGCTACCGTTTCAGCACTGCTTGGTTTAGAGTGTGAAATTTTTATGGGTGCCAAAGATGTGGCACGTCAAGAACTTAATGTGTTTCGCATGAAGCTGTTAGGCGCTAAAGTCCATTCTGTTGAGAGTGGATCACGTACGCTTAAAGATGCTATGAATGAAGCGATACGCCACTGGGTTACTCATGCACGTGATACCTTCTATATTATCGGTACCGTTGCAGGTCCACACCCCTACCCGATGATGGTGCGTGATTTTCAAGCGATAATCGGCTGGGAAGCACGCACACAGATTTTAGAAAAAGAGGGACGCCTGCCCGATAAAATAATTGCTTGTATTGGCGGCGGTTCTAACGCAATTGGTACCTTCCAGCACTTTTTAGATGATAAAGAAGTAGAGTGTATCGGTATTGAAGCGGGTGGTTTAGGTGTTGAGACTGATAAGCACGGTGCCTCACTTGAAAAAGGACGTCCCGGAGTTTTGCATGGTCAGATGAGCTATCTGCTTCAAGATGATGATGGACAGGTTTTAGAAGCACACTCGATTTCAGCGGGGCTTGACTACCCCGGTATTGGTCCAGAACATGCATTTCATAAAGATAATGCTTCAGTAACTTATGATAATGTCACCGATGCTGAAGCACTTGATGCCTTTGTATGGCTCTCTCAAAAAGAGGGAATTATTCCGGCATTTGAGAGTTCACACGCCGTAGCCTATTTGAAAAAAATTAAAGATATTAAAGACAAACTCATCATTGTCAACCTCTCTGGGCGGGGCGATAAAGATATGATACAAGCAAAAGATATGCTGCATTTTGATTAAAATAAATTACATGTAAATTTTGGAGAATAAAATGAATTTAGAGTTTTTAGATAAACCATTAGCATCAATTGATGCTGAAATCACTATTGTATTTTTAACCGATAAACTGTTAGAAGAAACAACCGATAATGACTTACTTGCCAAAGCAGGTTTTAAAGCAAAACAAGATCAGTTATGTCTTTTGCATGAAAAAGGAGTGCTTTACTGCGGTATTGAAAAATTAAACCGTGACTCACTACGCTGCGCGGCTACAACAGCAGTTCGCAGCTTGAAAGATTCTAACTATAAAAGTGCTAAAGCAAGACAATATTTCTTGAAAAATACGCAAGCCTTAGTTGAAGGTTTTCTTCTTGGATATTACAGTTTTGATGCGTACAAATCTAAAAATGAGCCATCATCATTTAAAGAGCTTTTTGTTTCAGTAGAGAATTTTGATGCAAGCGTGCTTGATGCCAAAGAGGTAAAAACTATTGTAGATGAGAGTAAGACAGTCTCCCAAGCGGTGAATTATGTGCGCAGTTTAGTCAATACCATTCCAAATGACATTACACCGCCATCTTTAGCTCTTATTGCTCAAAAATTAGCTGATGAGAACGGTCTTACATGTAATATTTTAGACGAAAATGCCCTTGAAAAAGAAGAGATGAATGCAATACTAGCCGTTGGGCGTGCTTCGGTACATAAACCGCGACTTATACATGTAAGCTACAAGCCGAAAAATCCTTTACATGTAATTTCATTAGTGGGTAAAGGTTTAACCTACGATAGTGGTGGACTAAGCTTAAAATCTCCAACTTCAATGGTTGGCATGAAAATGGATAAAGCAGGTGCTTGTGCCGTTCTTGGAATTGTTAAAGCCATTAGTGAACTTAAACTTCCCATTGAAGTGCATGGTTTCATTGGTGCAGCTGAAAATATGGTTAACGGTAATGCCTATAAACCTGATGATGTGCTCAAAGCTAAAAACGGTACCACTATTGAAGTACGAAATACGGATGCCGAAGGTCGTTTAGTTCTAGCAGACACCCTAGCCTATGCACAGCAAGAAGTGAATGCGGACTACCTTTTTGATTACGCAACCCTTACCGGTGCATGTATGGTAGCTCTTGGACCCTACACTACCGGAATGATGGGTCACTCTCATGGTCTTAAACATCAACTGAGCAAAATTGCAGCACCTAGCGGGGAACTTTTAGCATCACTGCCGTTTAATGCCCACCTGAAAAAACTTCTTAAAAGTGAGATTGCTGACATTAGCAATGTTGGCTCTAAGCCTTACGGCGGTGCTATTACTGCTGGTATGTTTTTAGATAATTTCATTAATGACAATATGAAGCAAAAATGGATGCACTTTGATATTGCAGGTCCGGCATACAGTGAAACTCCTTGGGATTGTCACCCTTACGGAGCGACAGGAATCGGTGTACGGTTTACCGTTGAGTGGATGCGTACACTATTAAATGAAGATAAAAAGTAAGGATTAAAATGGGACTAAGTATAGGATTAGTAGGATTACCAAATGTTGGAAAGTCAACGACGTTTAATGCGTTAACCAAAGCACAAAATGCAGAAGCGGCGAATTATCCGTTTTGTACGATTGAGCCAAATAAAGCAATAGTACCCGTACCCGATAGTCGTCTTGATGAACTGGCTAAAATTGTCAACCCTGAACGTATTCAGCACTCTACTTTGGACTTTGTCGATATTGCAGGTCTAGTTAAAGGGGCGAGCAAGGGTGAAGGTTTAGGAAATAAATTTTTATCTAACATTCGTGAAACAGAAGTGATTTTACAGATTGTTCGTTGTTTTGAAGATGAAAACATTGTTCATACTGAAGGCACCATTGATCCGCTTCGTGATATTGAAATTATTGAAACAGAGCTGATTTTAGCCGATGTTGAGGTACTGACCAATCGTATTGAGCGTCTTAAAAAACAGGCAAAAGCGGACAAAAAAGCCAAAGCCTTAATGGAATATGCAGAGACACTTGCAGAATTTTTAGCTGATGGTAACTTAGCTCGAAATTTTGAGAGTTTTGATAGCAGTGAGTTTGAAGAACTTAATCGTGACCTGCGCCTGCTCACCTCTAAAGAGATTATGTATGGTGCCAATGTTGATGAAGATGGACTTTTAGAAGATAATGAACATGTTCAAGCCCTTGAAGCTCATGCAAGTGCACAAGAGTGTGAAGTCATTAAGCTCTGTGCCAAAATTGAAGAGGAACTTGTTGAACTTAGTGATGAAGAGCGAGACGATTTCTTAAATGAGTTAGGTGTTGCTGAATCTGGTTTAGATCAGATTATTCATAAGGGCTTTAATAAGCTTGGTCTAATGAGCTACTTTACTGCCGGTGTTAAAGAGGTGCGTGCATGGACTATTCGTAAAAATACTACTGCACCCAAAGCTGCAGCGGTAATTCATAATGACTTTGAAAAAGGGTTTATTCGTGCTGAAGTAATCTCCTATGATGATTTTATTGCCTGTAAGGGCGAAGCAGGAGCCAAGGAAGCGGGTAAAATGCGTCTGGAAGGCAAAGAGTACATTGTTCAAGACGGTGATGTGATGCACTTTAGGTTTAATGTTTAAAGCGTGAGATATTCCAATGTTAAAATAATATAGGCATAAATGTTTAAGTCAGTCGATAGTGGCGTGCGCTTTATGCTTATGAGTTCCCTGTTTTCAGCATTTAACGGTGCCATTGCCAAAATTTTATCTGATGATCTTAGTGCATTAGAGATTGTATTTTTTAGAAACCTGCTTGGTGTACTGATGGTTCTTGCTATGCTCAAACATACACCGGGAAAATTCTCTAAAGATCATTTGGGATTTTTAATTCTACGTGGAACTTTTGGTTTTATTGCCATGATCATGTTTTTTTATACCATTACTGCCATACCTCTGGGTGTTGCCATAACTTTAAATAAAACATCACCCTTCTTTGTAGCTATTTTAGCCTTTGTACTCTTGAATGAACATGTCTCTAAAAAAAGTATTTTTGCCCTGTTTATTGGATTTTTCGGAGTAATTTTAATTAGTAATCCTCAAGGTTTCACAATCGGTTACGAACACATTTTAGGGATACTTGGCGGTTTTTTTGCAGCGGCTGCTTACACCACCATTCGCAAAATTAAAGATCATTTTGATTCACGAGTAATTGTACTCTCTTTTATGGGTGCAGGAACTATTTTTCCTCTGTTGCTTTTTGCGTTATCAACTGTCTATACCCCACCTCCATATTTAGAGTTTTTAATTACTGGTTTTGAGCTGCCAAACTCTGATGTTATTTGGTTTTACATTGTACTTATGGCAGTAATATCTACGATTTCCCAATGGCTGTTAACCAAAGCATATTCAAGCAGTAATGCTACAGCTATCAGCATTGTAAGCTACACCAACATTCCCTTTGCCATTGGCTTTGGGGTAATGCTAGGCGATGCTTTTCC